>CALBNA010000185.1 GCA_937896205.1 uncultured Campylobacter sp.
GCATAATGCTACAAGATTATCAACTACTTGAAAAACTAGCCCACCAAAACAGAGAACGCATCCCGGAAAGAGCCGTCCATGCAAAAGGTAGCGCTGCGTACGGTACGCTAGAGATCACGCACGATATCTCGCGCTATACGAAAGCAAATGTCTTGCAAAAAGGCGAGAAAACGAGACTGTTCCTGAGATTTTCTACCGTAGCCGGAGAGGCCGGAGCGGCTGATGCCGAGCGCGACGTAAGGGGCTTTGCGATTAAATTTTACACAAAAGAGGGTAACTGGGACTTAGTCGGAAACAACACTCCGATTTTTTTCATCAAAGACCCGTATAAATTCCCAGATTTCATCCATACTCAAAAACGCGACCCGCGCACGCATCTACGCTCAAACGAAGCCGCTTGGGATTTTTGGAGCTTAAGCCCTGAAACTATGCACCAAGTTACGATTTTAATGAGCGACCGCGGCATACCTGCTAGCTACCGCCATATGCATGGATTTGGCAGCCACACCTATAGCTTTATAAATGACAAAAACGAGAGATTTTGGGTCAAATTTCACTTTAAAACTCGTCAAGGCATTAAAAATTTAACCAACGATGAAGCCGCGCAAATAATCGCAAAAGACAGGGAGAGCAACCAAAGAGACCTCTTTGAAAGCATAGAAAAAGGAGATTTTCCAAGTTGGGATTTTAAAATCCAAATAATGACACAAGATCAGGCAAAAAGCGTCAAATTTAACCCATTTGACCTAACCAAAACATGGTCTCATAAGGAATTTCCGCTTATCGACGTTGGCGTCATGACGCTAAATGAAAACCCTAAAAATTACTTCAACGAAGTAGAGCAAGCCGCATTTAGTCCGTCAAATATAGTCCCTGGTATCAGCTTTAGCCCCGATAAAATGCTTCAAGCCAGAATCTTTAGCTATCCAGACGCTCAAAGATACCGCATAGGCACGCACTACGCGCAGCTAAGCGTAAATTGTCCGATAAGCGAAATAAACACCTACGTCGTGGGCGGTGCGATGAATAACGGAATGTATGAACTCGACGACAAGGCCTACTATGAGCCAAACAGCTTTGGCGGCGGCAAAGAAGATAGAAGCCTGCTAGAGCCTGATATAAATTTAGAAGGCGCAATGCAAAGATACGACCATAGAGCCGAGGATCAGGATTATTACTCGCAACCTAGAGCGCTTTTTGCACTAATGAACGATAGCCAAAAATCACAGCTTTTTAGCAATATCGCAGAGAGTATGGCTGGCGTGAGCGAAGTGATAAAAGAGCGCGCGATAGGTCACTTTGAGCAAATCTCGCCAGAGTACGCAAACGGCGTCAGAGCAGCTCTAAAGGCTAAAATTTGACAAATTTAACGCAAGCTGAAGAGCAAAGATATAGCGAACTTTGCGCCATGGCACTTGATTTTGCGAGGCAAGACGAAGCAGACGAGCTAGAAAAGATGATAAAGGCGGGGCTTAGCGTAAATTTAAAATCAGCCAAAGGCGATACGCTTTTGATGCTGGCTAGCTACAACAATGCTCTAAATACCGTAAATATGCTACTCTCAAACGGCGCTAGAGTAGATGAACGCAACGACCGCGGGCAAACTCCGCTTGCGGGCGCTGCGTTTAAGGGGCACTTAGACGTAGTAAAAACGCTAGTTGATGCCGGAGCCGATATCGAAGCAAATAATGGTCTGGGTATGACGCCTTGCGCCTTTGCGGTGATGTTTGGTAGAAGCGAGACGGCAAAATTTTTACTTAGCAAACGTAAAAAAGAAAAACTATTTCAAAAAATAGCAGTTAAATTTTTAGAAATTTTTAGCAACAAGAGTGCAAAAACTGCCTAAATTTGACTCATATATATATTTTCTAAACTCCGTCTGATTTAAGGCGGGGTTTAGAAACTTTAAGACAGGCGGCTAAAAATAGACAACGGTAACGTATTTTACGAATTCGCTCAATTTAATCAACCCGAGCAAGGCTGGCTTGTGGCGATTACGCAAGCTTATAGGCGGGCTAAATTTAGCAAGTCCGTTAATTTAGAATAGCAAATTCTACATATCCCTCCATCGCGACGAGTAAAATCCAGCCCGCCTCGGAACTGCAAAAATAGCGATGCTCCGGGATGTTTTCAACCGTAAATTTTAAAAAATCGTAAAAATACTCAGGGTCAAATTTGACCCCTGTGCCGCTTAGATTGTCTCCGACGTAACTTATCTCGCCGCTTAAAATTTTACTTTGGATATTTGGATTTGAGTTTAGAAAGTTTTTAATATCGGTAAAATTTTTATAATCGGCCGTTTTATAATCTTTTAAATTTTGGAAAACCGGTTTTGAGCCGACAAAAGTAAAATTTCGCTCTATAAACTCCGCTCCGTCGTCGCTAATACGCCACTTTTGGCCCAAATTTGACAAAAAAGCGAGCATCTCATCACCCGCTGAAATAAAATTTGAAACGGGATTTTTCGGACTCATTTGTCTCCTTTTGCGAGATTGCCGTAAATTTTATAAAAACGTAAATTTTAGCAAGCCGCTCGTATGTTTATTTTGTAAAATTCAAGCACCGATCTCGCGGCCAATTTAAAATTTATCCAAAAAAATTCAAGAGATATTATCTCTTGGAGAGATTTTAAGGGTTACGAAGTGAAAAATAGGCGCAGGCTGGACAAGCC
>CALBNA010000186.1 GCA_937896205.1 uncultured Campylobacter sp.
CATACGGCACAGAGCCCCGCCTATCTTGCAAATTTTGCTCCCGTACGGAAGCTGTTTTTTGCTCGCTCTCGGCCATCAAATTTGGCACAAATTTAGAGTCGTCAATCGCCTGGCGCGCATTTTCAAATTTAACGTTTTCATCAAATTTAACCGCCGCACTCTCGCCGCTCTCGTTAAATTTCTCGTCCTGCAAAAACAAAGATTCGTCCGATAAAAGCTCGTCCCGCTCGTATTGGCGTGCAAAAAGCTCGCTTACGTTGATGGCGTCGCTGTTTTCTACACTTGACGTCCTCTCGTTTACGCTCTCACCGAGCTCCTCTATGCCTGTTATACGCAGGCCCGGCATCACAGCCTTAAAGCTTTGCAAAATCGGCAAAAAAGAGCCGTCAAATCCATCTAAAATCACTCGCATATTTAGCCTTTTTCAGTTTTTTGGAGCGATTTTATCAAATTTATCTTTTGAGCCGTTTTAAGCTCATCCAAAAACCGCTTATAACGAAAAACAAAACCGATGCCGAAGCTAAACAAAATATAAATTTACCGACCGCACCCAAAAAATATCCCGAATGCAAGCTCAAAACCGCTTTATGAATCGCAAAAGGCCTAGGCATCGAACTTTTAGCGTCGTCAAATCTCGCATGCCTGATGATTTGCCCCTTGGCGGCGTTTATCGTCATCGTATTTACCTTATCGTCCTCTTCTAACCCTTTGTCAAAGTAAAATATCATAAAATTTTCGCCGTCTTCTTGCGTGATGACGTTAAAAAGCTCGTAATCCTCTCTATCTCGTTTAAAAATATCTATCGCAGCCTCTAAATTTGCTATCTTACCCTCGTCCTCCAGCGAAAATCCCCTTACCTGTGTAAAGCTCTTTTTTCTAAAAATTTCTTTTTCGCCAAGCGCGTTATTTACGAGCTTTGCCGCCCAGTCATACGACCAGTAAAGCCCCGTAACGCTTATAAAAGCCAAAAATAAACAAAGATAAACGCCCGCAAATCCATGCAGGCTGTATAAAAACGCATAGCCTTTGGCCTTGATTTTTAAAGTAAACGCACGTATAAATTTAGTTTTAAAACTAGGATAATAGATTATCAATCCAGATATAACCAAGACCACCAAGGCGATAGAGCAAACCGCAACGATATGCTTGCCTATAAGCCGTAGCGTCTCGTTTTTGCTAAGCCCAAGGCCTAAGTTAGTATGTAAATTTAACATTAGTCCGATAAATTTATCGCCGAAATTTTCGCCCGTTATCTCGCCCGTGTATTGATTTACGAAATACGACTTAAACTCGCCTTTAGCATTCGTGCCGGATATGCCTAGAGCGTGATTTGCGTCCGAATTTATCTTGTAGTAGCTAAGCGTAAAATTTGGTTCCTTAGCCTTAAAAATATCTAAAATTTCTCTTGCTGTAAGCTCTTTTTCGCCTCGCTTGACGAAGGTTTTTTGCGAGTTTGCAAGGTCTATAATCTCGTCGTGATAGGATATGACCGCGCCGCTCAGAGCGACGATAAGTAGCGGCAAAACACAGGCTAGGCTTAAAATCAAATGGACGTTAAACCAAAATTTCTTTTTCTTTAAAAACGGCATCTTTCTCCTTAAATTTAAACTCAAATTTTAAAAACCGCTAGCAGGGCGGCGATCGCTACGCACCGCCTCGCTTAAATACTGCTAAATTTAAAAATTTACGTTAAATCCGAGTCTATATTTAATCCCGTCGGCGATCAAAATTTCATAGCGTCCCGATTTTGTCGTTACGTATTCGTTAAAGATATTATAAACGCTAAAATTTACGCTCGCATTTTTAGTTATCTTGTAGCTTACGCCAGCGTCAAATAGCGTATAATCCTTTATCTCCTCGTCTCCCGGCGATCCGTAAACGGCTCTGGTTTTGCCTAGATAGTTCATCTGCGTCCACAGATTTAGATCAGGCGTCATATCGTAGTCAAGCCCTAGTTTTACGGTATGTACGGGTAGATTGTTTAGAGATTTACCCTCGTACGCGCCCGATTTTTGCTTTGATTTAGTGTAAACGTAGCTTGAGTGCAGGGCTAAATTTGATAAAATCTGCCAGTCTGAGGCGAGCTCGACGCCTTTTATTTCGGCTTTGCCGATATTTACGCTCTCCCAGATGCCGCGCCTATAGGTCTTGCCGTTATGCACGCAAGGAACGCCCGGGCGCGCGACGCAAACGGGCTTCGTACCTAGACCGTCTTTTATCCGCGTATAAAACGCCATCGCCGAGACGTTAAGGCTCTCGTCCCCGTATGCGACGCCGGCTTCGTAGTTTAGGCTGGATTCTGGTTTTAGGTCGCTTTTACCCAGCTGCGCTCCCATGCCGCCGGCAAAAGGTAGGGCAAGCCCGTCGGTTCGCATCTTGATATCTGGCGTCGAGTAGCCTGCCGACACGCCGCCTTTTAGCGATAAATTTTCGCTTAGATGATATACGGCATAGCCGCGCGGCGATACGTGTCCGCCGTAGTCTTTGTCGTGATTGTATCTTAGGCCGGCAGTTAGCGTGAGCGCGTCGGTTACGTCAAAATCGTCCTCGCCGTATAGCGAAAAATCATATCTCCTTACGTTTGCGGCGTCGGCCGTCGTTGCCTTTTCGTTTAGACTTTCTCTTTTATATTCAGCCCCCAGACTTAGCGTGTTGTTATCAAAAAAATACGTTCCCTTGGTATTTAGCGTCGTCGTTTTTAGCGTGAGGTCTTGCTGACCGCTTTCTTTCATATTATCGTGCATTAAAAAGCTTTCAAGCAGCAGTTTATCGTATTTGCCCGTATGCGAGAGCGAGGCGGTATATCCGCTCATCTTTTCAAACGCAACGCTCGTATTATCGCCGGTAGCCCTTCTTAGCGTCTTACCTTCGGTGCGCTCGTATTTATTTACTACGCGGCGCAAATCAAGCGCTATTTCGTCGTTTTCGGTGACGTTATACATGATTTTCGCGCCGAAATTTACGTCCTCGTTTTTGCGGTTCGTAAAGACTCGCTCATCTTCAAATTTGTGAAAATACCGCCCGTAAAGCGCGATGCCTAGCACGTCCGGAATCACTGCGCCGTTTGCGTAAAAGCCGGTTTGATAATCTTCGTTTATCCCGCTTTTGCCCGCAAGCGTGTAGTAGCCGTTTACGTTACCGCTAAATTCGTTTGAAAAGCCCTTGGTGATGATATTTATCACGCCTCCCATCGCATCCGAGCCGTATAGCGAGCTCATCGGCCCTCGCACGATTTCGATACGCTCGATCGTGTTTGCGGGCGGGAGGAAATTTTGAGCGCTACCGACCGCGCGAAGCCCTCTATACGCGCTATCGCTGGTCGCAGGGCGGCCGTCTATTAAAATTTTAGTGTATTTTTGACCAAGGCCTCTCATCGTAATACCGCGTCTGCTAGCCGCCCCAAGCGTCGCGCCGAATACGCCCGGAGCGTCTTTTACGACGCTTTCTATATCTTGATGATTGTGCCTGGCTATCTCTTTTTGCGAGATTACCGAAACGGAAGCGGGCGCGTCTTTGATATTTTGCTCAAAACCCGTCGCGCTAGTTACGGTAACTTCGTTTAGTTTCACTTCGTCGGCCGCCTGCGCGCAAGATAGCGCTAAGCAAGCTAGCATAGAAATTTTAGGCATACTTTTCACCTTTAGACTCCTTATTTAAATTTAAACCCTATTTTACTATAATCAGATAATTATTATCAATACTCCGATAAACGGTAGAGGGATTTTTTATCAACGCTAAAAGGATAAAAAACAAATGAAGGTCGAATTTAAAGATATTTTACGCGCAAACGAACAAGAAGTCGCGCAAAATTCGGTGCGCTACGGACAAAGCACGTGGCAAGAGCAAGATAGAAAATGTAAGGTTGAGTTTTTTAAAGGCACAAGCGGCGCAAGCTACTGCAGGAGCGAAATAATCTGCAACAAAAGCGTAAAAAGACGGCTTGAAAGAGGCGCTGGCTACTGCTTTTTGCTCTTTAACGACGCAAGAGCGGGCGCCGGGCTTAAAGCGGGTAAAAAAACTTTTTGCCTAAAGGCCGGAGAGTTTTGGATGGGGCGCGTGGATAGCG
>CALBNA010000187.1 GCA_937896205.1 uncultured Campylobacter sp.
CTAGTACGGTCTCGTGGGCTCGGAGATGTGTATAAGAGACAGCTAGGATAGCAGGTAAACTCGCCTCTAACGATCTCTGCGGCGTCAAGAGCGATCGGCGCGGCGCAGATGGCTGCTATAAATTTACCTTTTTTATCGAAACGCTTTATAATTTCTCTCATTTTTAGATTTCCCTCGATATTTGAGACGCCCGGCTGACCGCCCGGCAAAACCAGCATATCGTAGTCCTCCTCCTCAAGATCGTAAAGCGTCATATCGCAGACAAATTTCACTCCGTGAGCGCCCGCTATAGGCAGCTTATCAAGCCCGACGATATCGACTTCCACGCCGCCTCGTCTAAGCACGTCTACGATACTAACGCCCTCTATCTCCTCAAACCCGTCGGCAAAAATCACGGCAACTTTTTTCATAATTTTCTCCTTAAATTTTTGATAATTATACTGCTATTTGTTAAATTTACGCTATAATCGGCTCACTTTAAATTCGAAAGGAAGGAAAATGGAAGTAAAGATTACGTATTGCAATTCTTGAAACTATAGACCGGTAGCTTCTCGTGTAGAAGAAGAATTTTTAAGTCAAATTCCAGGTGCTAAAATTAGCAAAACCGTCGGTAGCGGCGGAAACTTCATAGTTGAAGTAGACGGAAAAGTAGTCTTTTCTAAAAAAGATCTCATCGGCACGGAAGTAAATGCCCTGCCAAATCACGAAGAGATCGTTGCTTTGGTCGATAGCGTTAAAAAATCAGCCTAAAGTCTAAGCTAAGGCTTAGGCCTTGGCTTTTATTTTTTCAAATTTTATCTCGTCTTTTTCATATTTTTTAAGCAAATCGTTTATACGCCTCTCAAAAATTTTCCATCTAGCTTTGTTTCCGTATTTTTCAAATAAACTTAACGCTTGGCGGGTCAAAATTTCTTGTTCATTCTTTGTGAGCAAGTATTCAAAAAGCTGATCAATCACCGCTAGGCCGTTTCGCTCCGGCATCAAATCAATCAAATTTCGTTCGGTTTTTACCACGTCAAAAATCTAAACACCGCCCTTAAATCGCTCGTTAAATTTTTGCAAAGCGCTACCGTATCGGTATTTTCGTTGATTTCATAGTAAGGCGTTTTGGAGCCCTCGATAAATGAAATCCTATCTCTAAAATGACATTCGTATTCTTTGGGTTTTAAGATGAATGCCTTGCGGGTCGCGGCATCAATAAACGTGCCGTAAATACCGCAGTTTGCGTAAAATCTGGTTTCAAATGCGGTATCGCCGCTACTTTTTTAAAAATTTACGACATAGATAAATTCGGGAGTATTTTTGTAGAAATTTAGCCCGTTTTTGTAAAGCCGTTATCTTTAAACAGCGGCTTTACTTGGGCTATGAGCTCGTCAAATTTTGTTTTCATCAAATTTGACGACTATGATTATTTGTTTGCGCGCTCGATGTATTCGCCGCGGACGGTATCCACGCGGATGACCTCGCCCTCAAGCACGTGAAAAGGTATCTGCACGACCGCGCCGCTTTCTAGCGTAGCAGGCTTTTTACCGCCCTGGGTATCACCTTTAAAATTCGGCGGAGTTTCGACGATCTTTAGCTCGACGACTTGAGGCACTTCTACGCCGATAGCCTTGCCGTTGTGAAACAAAATCTCAACCATCATGCCGTCTATCATCCATTTTTTAACATCGCCCACGTCCTCGTCGCTGATCGCCACTTGCTCGTAGGTCGCAGTGTCCATAAACTGACAGAACTCGCCGTCGTCGTAAAGATACTGCATCTCTTTTTCTTCCAAATTCGGCTGATCGCATTTGTCGCCCGCATGGAACGTCTTTTCAAGCACTTTACCGTCGATGAAAGATTTGATTTTCGCGCGAACGAAAGCCGCTCCCTTGCCCGGTTTTACGTGCTGATACTCGACGACTTTATACGGAACGCCGTCTAGCTCAATCTTTAGTCCTTTTTTTAGGTCGCCCATAGAATAGGTTGCCATTTTCTCTCCTTGTAGTTTTAAAGGCTGATTATATCAAAAAAGTTTTTAGTTTAGTTTAAGAAGCGGCGAGAGAGCAAATTTGACCGCGCTCGCCGAAGTAAAACTCAAATTTAAGGCTTAAATTTGAACTCGCCTTTTTCCTTGCTTCGCTCAGACTGCGAGTGGATCTCCCTCTTCATCTGTTCGCTTACGCTAGGATCGTCTTTTTGTATCTTTTGAAATTTCTTTTTTTCGGTCAAAATTTTCTCAAAATTTTTCGTAGTTTGCTTTTGTACTTCGCTCTCGCAACCCGCAAGCAAAAACAAAATCGGAATCAAAAGTAAAAATTTCATACTCAAACCCTCCTTAAATTTAAGCCCCAATTCGGGCTTAAATTTAGACAACTGCGTACTTTGCCCATACGCAAACGTCTAGATCGTTTAACTTAGCCAGCGTCTCTTTGGTTATTTTTTCATCCACAAGCACGACCGCAAGCGCCATACCGTGATCGTCGCGTCCTAGGCGGAAGTCGGCGATATTGATCTTCTCTTCGGCGAGGATAGATGAAATTTTAGCGATAACGCCCGGAACGTCGTTGTTTTTAAAGATAATCATCTTGCCTTTAGGCTTAAAGTCTGTTTTAAAGCCGTTTATCGTCACGATGCGTTGCTGATTTTCGCCAAACACCGTTCCGCCTATCGTTACGACGTCGTTTTCGGTCGTGATACGAACTGTGATTTTATTTTTGAAAATACTATTGCCGCCGACGGTGCTTTCTGTCGTTATGCCTTTTTCGTCGCACAAAAATTTAGCGTTTACGTAGTTTATCGTATCACCCAAACTCTCTTTTAGAGCACCCACGATCGCAAAGGTAAGCATAGAGTTAGCGTACTCGCTGATAGGGCCGTGCGTCTCGATGCGGATGGCCTTGATCGCTTTTTTGTTGATCTGCGCGGCGAGGAAGGCCATCTTGCTCGTAAGCTCGATATAAGGCTCCACAAAAGGCGGTAGATCTTCCGTTTTTATCGGCAAATTTAGCGCGCTAGGATAGCTGATGCCGCGAGCCGCAGAGATAGCCTGTTCGGCTGCTGCGATAGCGATGTTGGCTTGAGACTCTAGCGTATTTGCGCCAAGGTGCGGTGTGACGCTGACGTTATTTAACTCAAGTAGCGGATGATCCGTCGCCGGCTCCTTCTCAAATACGTCGATACCCGCAAACGCTATCTTGCCATTTTTTAGGCCATTATACAGCGCCTCTTCGTTGTAAAGACCGCCGCGAGCGCAGTTTATGAGGCGTACGCCGTCCTTCATCTTTGCGATCTCCGCCTCGCCGATCATGTTTACGGTTTCTTTATTTTTCGGAGTGTGTATAGTGATGAAATCACACGCAAGGATATCGTCGAAATTTCGCGTATAAACGCCGCCCATATCGGTTACTTTCGAGGGATCTATATACGGATCGTAAGCAATAATTTGCATACCGAAAGCCGCAGCCCTAACCGCTACGCGAGAGCCGATGTTGCCAAAGCCGATGACGCCTAGAGTCTTGTTAAAAAGCTCAACGCCGTACCATTTCTCGCGTTTCCAAATTCGGTCGATTTTTAGATCGTTGTGAGCGTACGGAAACGAGCGAGCGGCAGCTAGCATGTGAGCCATCGTTAGCTCTACCGCGGCGATTGTGTTTGCCGTCGGGACGTTCATCGCGATTATGCCGCGTTTTGAGCAGCCATCCATATCTACGTTATCGACGCCGACGCCCGCGCGCACGAGAGCTTTTAGATTTTTAGCCGCATTTAAAAACGCTTCGCCGACCTCGGTCGAGCTTCGAGTGATGGCCACGTCAGCCTCGCCTAAGATATCCAAAAGCTTATCTTTAGGCACGTTTACTGCGTCGATTACTTTTATATCCTCTTCGCGATTTAAAATTTCAAAGCCGACTTTATGTATTGCGTCGCACACTATTATCGTTTTCACAGCTTGATCTCCTTGAAAGTTGAGCGTATATCGTACGCCTTAAGTTCGTTTATAACGCGGTCTAAAACGCCGTTATCTTGCGTGTTGATGTAAATTAAATTTTGTGAATTTTCTTTTACTACGCTAAAATCTACGGGTATGTTTTTTAATGTTTGAGTAAGGCAAAACATCGAATAGATATCGTTTTTATCAATCACTAACTGATAGGCCGTTTTTGTGACGGTTTTTGACTCGTCTTTAAATTCTATAAATATCTCGTTGCTTGCCAGCGCATATTTTTTTGGAGTCAAATTTGCCATTTCGCCAACCCAGGATGCAGGACTGGCAGTCAAATTTGACTCCTCGTTACTTTGTGATACTTTTAGCCCCGCAGGCGCAGGCTCTTTTAAATTTACGTCCGCGTACTTATACAGCAAAGCGCCACATACGCAGACGAAAATCAGCAAAAAAGCAATCGCGCCCCAGAACAAATATCGCTTCATTTACTTATGATAGCTGTTCTTTAATAATATCGCCCAAAGTAACCTTATCGTCGCTATTTATCTCGTTTAGCACCTCGCGCTCTTTTTGTCTTGCAAGGCGCCTTACGCTTAGGCGGATTCTATTTTTCTTCTCATCGATAAAGGCTATCGCAGCTTCGATACTGTCGTTTATATTTAGGCTTTCAGCACTTACATTGCCTAGGTCTTCTTTGCGGATGAGCGCATCGACATTATCGCCGAGCTCTACAAATACGCCGAAATCTTTAATATCGCGAATTTTACCAGTCACGATGTCGCCTACGTTAAATTTCTTTGCATAAGCTTGTACTGGGCTTTGTTTTAGATCCTTTTGACTAAGAGAAATTTTTTGCTCGTTAGAGTCGATTTTGATGATTTTTACCTCAACCTCATCGCCCACTTTAAACAAATCTTTGCACTTGTCGTTTCTATCCCATGAAGCGTCCTCATTATGGAGCAAGCCCTCAACTGCGCCAATCCTAACAAATGCTCCAAAGTTGGTCACACTAGTAACTACGCCTTTAGTAACGTCGCCTTCTTTAAATTGGGCTTTAAATTCGTCAAACGGTTTTTTGAGTAGGTTTTTCAGACTCACTCTTAGGCGGCGATCTTTCGCGTCTATCTCGATAACCTCGACGTCAAGCTCCTCGCCCTCGCTAATGTGATCTTTTGGATTTTTGATATTTTTATCCCATGAAATTTCAGAAATGTGCAAAAAGCCCTCTATGTCGTTGCCAAGATCGACAAATGCGCCGTAAGGCTCTATGTTGCTAACGGTTACTTTTATGGTATCGCCCACTTCTAGACCGTCTTTTATCTCTTCCCAAGGATCAGGAATCGCAGCCTTGATAGACAGAGACAGGTGCTTCTTCTCATTATCGTATTTGATAACTTTTACTAAAACCTTATCGCCCTCTTTGTAGATAGAACCTGGATTTACAGGCCCTTTATAGCTTATCTCGCTGTAGTGTACGAGTCCGTCTACTCCGCCCACGTCCACAAACATGCCGTAGGTAGTGATTTTCTTAACTACGCCCTCTATTACGTCCGTATTTTCAGCGACCGCAGATATTGCTTCTCTTTTTTTCTTTCTATCTTCGTCAAGCAGTTTTTTTCTTGACACGATAATGCTTTGCTCGTCTTTGTCTATTTTTATGACTTTTACTTTAAACGACTTTCCTACCACCGCGTTTGCGTCTTTAAAGCCGCCTTGCGAGCGAGGCAAGAAAAACTCGATACCATCGCTGTTTTGAGCAACAAAACCGCCTTTGTTTTTACCGATTATTTTTACGTCGAATATGTCTTGATTTTCTTCGTTATATGAGTCTATATAGGCTTTTACTTTTTCTTTTCTAAGCGCTTTTTTGTGAGATACGATCGGCTTTCCGCCTCTTGAGCCGGTTATTACGACCTTTATAGTATCGCCCGCTTTAAATTTAAGCTCTCCGTTTTCGTCTTGGATCTCGGAAATATTTAAAATTCCCTCTGATTTTTTACCGACATTTACAAAAACCTCGTCGCCTTTAATATCGACGATTATTCCGTCGCTATCTTCTTCAGTCTTTTTAAAAGACTCCTCTAACATCGCGGCAAAATCGTCGTCTTCGATACCGTCGTTTGCCTTACTAAGCTGAACTTTTTTGTTCACCGCAGCCATCTTGTTCCTTTTGTATATATTTTGCTTTTAACACAATTAGACTCAATTTTACTTAATATTAACTTATTTGTAGATTAACTTGCGAAATTTCAGGGCTAAATTTGAAATTTTGTTTAAAAAGGTAATGAGTATTTATTAAATTTGAAAGCTCTCCAGCTTATCAATCACTTTTTGTATAATCCAATCAGGCGTAGAGGCCCCGGCGCTCACTCCGCAGAGACTTTTTCCCTCAAACCACGTGCGCTCTAGTTCTAGTTCGTTTTCCACGAGATAGCTATCCTCGCAAGCCGTTTTTGAGATGAGATAGAGCTGCTTTGTATTTGAGCTGTTTTTACCGCCGACTACAACCATCACGTCAGCCCTAACGGCTAAGTTTTTAACAGCTTCTTGGTTTTCAAAAGTAGCATTACAAATCGTATTAAAAACACGTACTTCTTTTACGCGCAGCATCAAATAATTTACGATTTGCATAAATTTTTCTACTTTGCGAGTAGTTTGACTGATGACGGCTACTTTTTGCGCTAGTTTTACGCCCTCTAGCTCGCTCTCTTCTAGCACGACGAAAACCTTACCGATGGCATATGATTTCACGCCCTTTATCTCGGGATGTTTTTCATCGCCGAATATCACGATGTCGTAGCCCTCTTTGCTCATTTTCTCGCAAATTTGCTGAGGTTTGGTGACAAAAGGACACGTCGCGTCGATCACTTTTATATCGCTTTTTTTTAGCTCGGCTAGGTCGCCCTTTGTGATACCGTGCGTGCGGATGATTGCCTTTTTTTCGCCGTCGATTTCGCTTATCCCCTCAAGCGTTTTAACATTAAAATTTTTATTTAGGCGGTTTATCTCGTCGTTATTGTGAATGATGGGTCCGATAGTTACGGCGTCCTTAGCGTTTTCGGCGATTTTTATAGCGCGCTTGACGCCAAAACAAAATCCGTAACTGCTAGCAAGCTCAATCTTCAACGCTAGCTCCAAGTTGTCTTAAAATCCCGCTAAAATTTGGAAACGAAGTCGCGATAAATTCGCTCTTTTCTATAACCATTCCGCATTTTAGTCCAAGCACCGCGAAACTCATCGCGATACGGTGATCGCCGTTGCTATCTATAATAGCGCAGTTTGCCTCGCCGCCTTTTACGCTAAAGCCGTCTTCAAATTCTTCGACTTCAAGTCCGCATTTTCGCAACCCTTGCACCATGATCGCGATGCGGTCACTCTCCTTAACGCGAAGCTCTTTTGCGTTTCTCACGCTACTTGTGCCCTGCGTATTTGCAAATGCGATGGCAAGCGCAGGCACCTCATCGATCAGCCACGAGATATTTTCGCTCACGTCCACGGCCTTTAGCGGCGCGTGCTTTATCTCGATTTCGCCGATGCTTTCGTATGTGTCGGAAGTTTCTTTAAACGTTACTTGCACGCCCATTTTGGCTAAAATTTTAAAGGCCTCCACGCGCGTTTTATTTAGCAACATATTTTTTAGCACGATGTGGGAATTCGGGATTATCGCTGCGGCTACGGCAAAGAAAAACGCCGAGCTAGGGTCGTTTGGAACGCAAATTTCAAGCGGTTTTAGCGGCGCGTTCATCGGTTCAACCTTGACGCCGCGGGGTAAAATTTGCAAACTAGCACCCATACCTTTTAGCATGCGCTCGGTGTGATCGCGACTAAGCTCGGGTTCGCTAAGCTCGCAGCCGTTTGACTTTAGTCCCGCCAAAATCAGAGCCGATTTTACCTGCGCGGAGGCGATTTTACTATCAAATTTAAAATACTCCAGCTTCTTGCCGCGGATCGCCAAAGGCGCGTGATCTCCGCCGTTTGCACCGTCTATCTTAGCGCCGACGCTGATCAGCGGTTTAGCCACGCGCGCCATCGGACGACGATTTAAAAACTCATCTCCGCTTAGCACGAAAAAGCCCTCGCTAGCAGCCAAAAAGCCCATAAAAAGCCTCATCGCCGTACCCGAGTTTCCGCACTCTAAAACAACGCTAGGCTCTTTTAAATTTGCGCTCGGAGTTATGATTAGCTCGCCATCTTTTTCCTCGATACGCGCGCCGATATTTCTTACAATTTCTAACGTATTTAGCGTATCTTCGGCCTTTAGATAGTTTTTCACGCGGCTTGGTTTATCGCTTAAAAGCGAAAATATCGCACATCTATGCGAGATAGAT
>CALBNA010000188.1 GCA_937896205.1 uncultured Campylobacter sp.
AAAATTTTGGTCAAATTTTTATTTGCATTCACAGAAACGTTAGGCAAAGGCGTAGGCTTTACGCGCCTAATGTCGTAAAATTTAACCAGATAGTTTTGTTTTATGCTTTCTACTTTTTCTACGAAAAAATTATCGTCGTCAAAGATGTTTAGTTTTTCCGCAGGGATTTGGCGAGGCTGGCTCTCGCCCGCCACCTTACACTCGGTTTTGATTTCTATGATATCAAAATCTATAAATTTGCTATCGACGCCGAAGTGCTTTGCTAAATTTAATATCTCGCCGTACGGATTGGCGGTCTCGACCTCCATCTCGGCTAGGAAGTTTTGCTGCGCGTTTTGGTTTTCTGGCACGTGATACTCTTGCGTTATTTTTATTTTCGCGAGATTATCTCTAAAATTTCATTAAAAACTCTTGATTTTACGTCTTTTAAAACTAAATTTGCCTATTATTGCGCTAAAAATTTACTAGGATTTTCGTGTTTATCAAGGGCTTTTTTTCAAACAGCATCGGCATTATGGTTTCGCGAGTTTTAGGGCTCGTGCGCGACCTACTCACGGCTTCTACTTTGGGTGCGGGCATTTACAGCGATATATTTTTCATCGCGTTTAAGATACCAAATTTACTGCGCCGCATCTTTGGCGAGGGGGCTTTTGCCAACGCTTTTTTGCCAAATTTTACAAAATCAAACAAAAAATCGCTCTTTAGCGCCGAGATTTTTCTTAAATTTCTAGCCTTTATCGGCATTCTCACGCTTTTAGTAAATTTATTCGCCCCGTTTTTTACCGCCGTTATCGCTACCGGTTTGGCGCCTAGCGACATAAACGAAGCCGTCCCGCTCGTAAAAATCAACTTTTACTACCTCGCACTCATCTTTGCCGTTACTTTTTTAGCATCGCTTTTGCAGTACCGCGGACACTTTGCGACGACGGCGTTTTCGACCGCGCTGTTAAATTTAGCCATGATCGGTTCCCTAATCTTAGCGCGCGGACAAGAGCCTAAAATCGTAGCTTATTATCTTAGCTTTGGCGTCGTTGTAGGCGGCGTTTTGCAGCTCATCGCGCACCTTATCGCTCTTAAATTTAACGGAATCTCAAAGCTATTTTTTGGCGGCTTAGTTAAATTTGCCCGCGGCAAAAGAGCCGATACAAAAGGCTTTTTTAGCAACTTTTTCCACGGTCTGGTCGGATCGTCCGCGATGCAGCTAAGCTCGTTTATGGATACGTGGTTGGCGTCGTTTTTGGCGGCGGGCTCGATCAGCTATCTTTTCTACGCCAACCGCATTTTTCAGCTGCCTTTAGCGATATTTGCGATCGCGCTTTCGACGGCGCTTTTTCCTAAAATCACGCGCCAGATCAAGGC
>CALBNA010000189.1 GCA_937896205.1 uncultured Campylobacter sp.
GTATAGATGCCGTCAAATTCTACCCCCTGCTCCCTCCAATGCGCCATGATCGCACGTATTTGCGAGCTTAGATCGCAAAAGGTGTAGCCCGAAAAGCCCGTATGCATCGATAAAACCGCCGTAGGGATCACGCTCGTGCTCATCCCCATCGCGCTTAGTATCGGCAATGCAACGGTCAGCGAAACCTTGCCCACGCAGGATATATCTTGAACGGTAAGAACTTTTTTCATCACGATTCCTAAAATTTTTGGCTCTATTTTACCGCTATTTATATTAAAAAGGCGAATTTAAATAAAATTTACTCTACGAATAGTCTAAATTTATAATATTTTTGGCGTTTTTCCGCTAAATTTTAAGCTGGGTTTGCCGTAAATTCGGCGTATAAATTTAAAAAGGCAAAAAATGATAACCGCAAAAGCTCTTTACGCATCCGCTCGCCTTAGATCGCTGCCGCTTAGCGTCTCGGGCGTGTTGCTCGGTAGCGGCGCGGCATACGGCGCGGGCGTATTTAGAGCGGATATTTTTGCGCTGGCGCTGCTTACGACGCTGCTGTTTCAGGTACTCAGCGACTACGCCAACGACTACGGCGACGCGGTAAAGGGCACCGACGACGAGGGCAGGCTGGGGCCGCGCCGCGCGATCCAAACGGGGCAGATGAGCATGGCAGAGATGAAACGCGTCATCGTCGCTACGGCGCTACTTGCGGCATTTTCGAGCCTCGCGCTAAGCGTTTTGGCGTTCGGCGAGCGTTTTTATCTCGTGATTCTATTTTTGGCGCTAGGCGGCGCGTCGATATTTGCTGCGATCCGCTACACCGTAGGAGCCGGCGCATACGGCTACAAGGGGCTTGGCGACGTTTTCGTGTTTTTGTTTTTTGGATTACTTAGCGTGCTGGGCTCATATTTTTTATACGCGCGCTCCCTTGATGCGGCGCTGCTGCTACCTGCGTGCGCGTGCGGGACGCTTAGCACGGCGGTGCTAAATTTAAACAACATGCGCGATATCCAAAACGATGCGCTCAAGGGCAAGCGCACGCTCCCCGTTCGTATCGGACTGCGCGCAGCTAAGCTCTACCACTACGCGCTGATCGCGGGCGGAGCGGGTCTGATGCTATGCTACTCGTTTTTGCGCGGCGAGCCGGGCGTAAAACTACTCTACGTAGCTAGCTTTGCGCCGCTTATTAGGCACCTATTTTTCGTTTCGCGGGTGCAGGAGTGCCGCGATTTCGACGGACAGCTAAAGGTCGTCGCGCTCTGTACGTTTGCGATGTCGGCGCTGTTTTTTATCGGGGAAATTCTGAGTTAAATTTAAACGCCGCGCGGGTAAAAATTTACGAAATCTCCGCATCGTCTTGTGTCGTCAAATTAAGCGAGCATACCGCTCTTAAGTCCATACAAGCCCCGTCACACCACGCTTTAATTGCCATTTTGACGGCGAGTTGCCCGCCTTTTGCGTCAAATTTAAAAACTAGAGCATTAATTCTACAAAAGGCCCACGTGTTTGGCGCGGTGGGCTTTGTGCTTATTGCACGGCGGCAGTTCGCACCGCAAACGTTGCTTTAGCCCTACTTTTGAGCCCTCGCGCCGCTAAAATTTTACTAAATTTTACGCACCGTCTTTTTGAAACGATGCTTACAAAACCATGTCTTTCTGCACATAGCTCCTTAAAATTCGAAGCAATTTTGCACGTTGTTTAGAACTTCGCGGTCGCAATATCCGCCGTTTTACTCGCAAAAGTCCAAGACTGCCGTCTCGTTCGGCGCGCGGCGGGCTCGCAAAAACTCCAACGTGAGTCTATGCGTGCCGTCGCAGCCACGATGCGCCAAGCCCTCGTCTAAGAACTCAAATAGCCGCTCAAACTCCGCCCTGCTCATCGGCAGGCTCTTTTCAAATGCATCTCGCTGCCGCTGCGCCGCGAGCTTTTTGAGTTCCTTTTTTTCTAGATTTTTCCACTATTTCTCCTTTGCTGCGCCGCCTTGCCGCACGGATATCCTTTGGGCGCATTAACCTCATACATATCGTCCCCCGCCCTCAAGCGGGATGCAAATTTCATCCAAACCGTGCGCTACCTCGTCTATACCGAAATAACGCTTATTAATTTTAGCAGAGCGAAATTATAGCAAAAGCAGAGCGCGAAATCGCAAATCCGATGATTAAATTTTATCTAGAATAAAGAGCTATGTTTTCGGCTAAATTTTGCCGTACCGAGGGATAAAATTTAGCAAATTCGGATGAAATTCTATCGAGTAGATGTGTAGAATTTGAC
>CALBNA010000190.1 GCA_937896205.1 uncultured Campylobacter sp.
TCCCAACATCTCGTCTAAGCTCTCTTAGTTCTCTATCTTTTAGCGCCGAGATTTCTTTGTCAAACACTTTCAGGCTGCCGCTTTGATAGTCCTCTAGGCCGTTTATGCAGCGAAGCAGGGTGGATTTACCTGCGCCGCTGTGGCCCACGATGGCAAAAATTTCGCCTTTTTCTACGGTTAGGCTGACGCCATCTATGATCTGCGTCGCCCCGTAAAATTTCTTTAAATTTTCTATTTTTATCACTAATTTTCCTTGTTTTTAAAACCGCATAAATTTATAAAATTTCGCGCCTTAGCTCGTCTGCGCTCTTTGGCGAAAGAAGCGCCGGAGCGATGTCAAACACGCTAAATGCGCCGCGCTCGCCCTTTTGCGCCAAACGATACGCCGCGCGGGCGTAGGCTACGAGCACGCTTGCGGTAAATTCGGGATTTGAGTCAAGCTTTAGCGAAAACTCGATCAAGTGTTTATTTTCTCCGCTTTCGCCCGTTGCCCCGCTTCGCAAAACGAATCCTCCGTGAGGGATGCCGCCGTGCTCTTTTTTAAGCGTTTCAAGACTTACGAAATGTACGCTAGTGTCGTAGTCGGCGAAGTAGTTTGGCATCGTTTTTATCTCACGCTCGATGCGCGCTTTATCTACGCCGTCCTGCACCACTACGTAGCACTCGCGCAGGTGCTTTTCGCGCGTTGAAAGCTTTGGGTTTTCGCCCGCGCGAACTCGCTCCAAGGCGCTTTCTATCGGCACGGTGTATTGGCGCGCATCCACGACGCCCTCGATCCTGCGGATAGCGTCGGAGTGCCCTTGACTCACGCCTTTACCCCAAAACGTATAACTGCTGCCGTTTTCCAGCACGCTCTCGCCAAACAGCCTATTTAGCGAAAACAGTCCCGGATCCCAGCCGACGGCGATGATGCCTACGTTTCCGCCTTTTTTAGCGGCCGCGTCTACTGCGGCGAAGTGCTCTGGGATTTTCGCGTGCGTATCGAAGCTATCTACGACGTTAAAGCTCTGCGCAAATTCTGGCGTCTGAGTCGGAAGGTCTGTCGCGCTGCCGCCGCAAAGGACTAAAACGTCAAATTTGCCCTTGTGCGATAAAATTTCGTCCGCGCTAAACACCGGCGCGCCGCAAGTTTTTACTTCACTTGGATTCCTGCGGCTAAAAACCGCTGTTAATTCCAAATCCTTGCTATTTCGTGCGGCAAGCTCTACGCCGCGACCCAAATTTCCATATCCTAAAACCGCTATTTTTATTTTTTTGCTCATTTTTTTATCCTTTTATTTTTTTAAATTTTTGCGCATTAAACGGCATGCCGTAGTTTAAATTTAACCGCTCAAGGCACTGTTTGGATTTGCCAAGTCCTAATGCAAAAACCAAAAAATATCAATCAACCGCTCCCAAATTTGCTAGCTCGTTATCTACTTTTTCTAGCTTTTGCGCGGCGCTAGCTAGTCCTTCGCGGTTGGCTTCGACCACGGCTTGCGGGGCGGAGGCTATGAATTTCTCGTTATTTAGCATGTTTGATAGCTTTGCTATCTCTTTTTCCAGTTTGGTTTTTTGCGACCGCAGTCGCATGATCACAGCGCTCATATCCACGCCTTCAAGCGGCACGAACGCCTCCAAATTTTCGCTCACGTCGCGCGCTGCGTTTTCGATTTTAGCGTTGCAAAACTCGATCTGCTCGCATTTAGCTAGCAGTGCGATGTAGTTTGTCGCCTCTGTCAAATTTTCGTTTCCGTTTAGCTTGATGAAGGCTTTCGGGATTTTTGAGTTGCCTTGCTCGATGGTCGCCTTTGCGCGGCGGATAGCTACTATCGCCTCGATCACTAGCTCAAAGGTCTTTTCTATCTGCAAGTCGCGCTCGTTGGCTTGCGGATACTCTTCCACCATAATCGAGCTTGCGTTTTCTAAATTTGAGCCGCTAAGCTCGTGGAAAAGGTACTCGGAGATAAACGGCATGAATGGGCTAAGCAGTCTCATAGCCTCTTTAAATATCGCTCCAAGTTCCCTTACGCTGCCTTTATCGGCTTTGCTAAGCTCGATGCCCCAGTCGCAAAACTCGTCCCATAAAAATTTATAAATCGCGTTTGCCGCGTCGTTAAAGCGGTAGGCGTCTATGTTCTCTCGCACTTCGCGCACGCACTCGTTAAAGCGGCTTAGCATGTATTTGCCAAGCTTCGTTTCGATTTTGGCGTCGCTTAAATTTGCAAATTTAGACTCGTTTAGCAGCAGGTATTTGCTCGCGTTGTAAAGCTTGTTCGTAAAATTTCGCACAAGCTTCATCTTTTCGTCGCTTAGCTTGATGTCGCGCCCCTGCACGGCTAGCAGCGCAAGCGTAAAGCGAAGGACGTCTGCGCTGTACTCCTCGATGCTAACGAGCGGATCGATGACGTTGCCTAGGCTCTTGCTCATCTTTCTGCCTTGCTCGTCTTTAACCAAAGCATGCAGGTAGATATCATCAAACGGTAGCTTACCTAGCGCGTTTTCGCCCTGAAACATCATCCTAGCCACCCAGAAAAACAAGATATCAAAGCCCGTGATAAGCAGGTTGTTTGGGTAAAATTCAGCCAAATCGCCGTCAAACCATTTCTCGTTTTTTAGCTCCTCGCCGTTGCCCCAGCCAAGCGTACTAAACGGCCAAAGCCCCGAGCTAAACCAGGTATCAAGGACGTCCGGGTCTTGATGGAAATTTGCGCTTTTGCATTTTGGGCACTGCGTCGGTTCGCCTTCGTCCGCCCACTCGTGTCCGCACTCATCACAGTAAAATACCGGGATCTGATGCCCCCACCATAGCTGGCGCGAGATACACCCTGTCTCTTATACACATCTCCGAGCCCACGAGACCGTACTAGATCTCG
>CALBNA010000191.1 GCA_937896205.1 uncultured Campylobacter sp.
GTGGGCTCGGAGATGTGTATAAGAGACAGCACCATAAAAGCGACCGGCATCTACGAAGTGGACGTCAAGCTCGGTCACGCCGTACGCGCCACCCTAAAACTAGACGTCGAGGGCGAATAAGTGTTTCACGCGACTACCATTTTAGCCTACAAAGGTAAGAATAAATCGGTCATCGGCGGCGACGGACAAGTAAGCTTTGGCAACACGGTGCTAAAAGGCAACGCGGTAAAAATCCGCAAAATCCACGGCGGCAAGGTCCTAGCTGGCTTTGCCGGCAGCACCGCCGATGCGTTTAATCTTTTTGATATGTTTGAGAAGTGCTTAGATGGCGCAAAGGGCGATCTTTTAAGGGCCGTGATAGAATTTAGCAAGCAGTGGCGCAAGGATAAATATCTGCGCAAGCTAGAAGCTATGATGCTGGTGCTTGACCGCGAGAAAATTTTCCTTTTAAGCGGAACGGGCGACGTCGTAGAGCCGGAGGACGGCAAGATAGCCGCTATCGGAAGCGGTGGCAACTACGCCCTCTCCGCCGCAAGAGCACTTGATAAATTTGCCCAGATCGACGAAGAGGAGCTCGTAAAAGAAAGCCTAAAGATCGCTGGCGAAATTTGCATTTATACAAACACGAACATAAAAACCTACGTTTTAGAATAGAGAAAAGATGAATTTAACCCCAAAAGAGATAGTGAAATTTTTAGACGATTACGTCATCGGGCAAAAGGACGCCAAAAAGATCATCGCCATCGCGCTGCGAAACCGTTACCGCAGGATGAAACTAGATAAAACGATGCAAGATGATATCATGCCAAAAAACATCCTAATGATAGGCTCGACTGGCGTAGGTAAAACAGAGATCGCAAGGCGTTTGTCAAAGATGATGGGCTTGCCGTTTATCAAAGTAGAAGCTAGCAAATACACCGAGGTTGGCTTCGTAGGACGCGACGTTGAAAGTATGGTGCGCGACCTGGCGGCTGCGTCGGTAAATTTGGTTAAAGCCGAACAGCGCGAGAAAAACCGCGAGAAAATCGATGAATACGTAAAAGATAAGATAATAAAAAAGCTCCTGCCGCCTCTACCAACGGGTGCAAGCAAAGAGAAAAAAGCCGACTACGAAAAAAGCTACGAAAAGATGATGAGTAGGCTCGAAAACGGCGATCTAGACGATCTAAGCATCGAGATAGAAGTCGTACAAAATAGCTTTGACGCGGGCGCGAACGTACCGCCCGATATGGCGCAAATGCAAGAGAGCTTCGTCAAAATCATCGGCCTAAGCAACAAAACCGTCAAAAAAGAGATGAAGGTAAAAGACGCAAAAGAGGCGCTCAAAAACGAAGCTAGCGATAAAATTTTAGATATGGAAAGCATCAAAACCGAAGCCGTGCGAAGAGCAGAAAACGAGGGCATAATCTTTATCGACGAGATCGACAAGGTCGCGGTAAGCTCCGGAAACTCAGGCAGGCAAGATCCGAGTAAAGAAGGCGTACAGCGCGACTTGCTACCTATCGTGGAGGGCTCGACGGTGACGACCAAATTTGGCGCCATAAAGACCGATCACATCCTTTTTATTGCCGCGGGCGCCTTTCACATCAGCAAGCCAAGCGATCTAATCCCGGAGCTTCAAGGACGATTTCCGCTACGAGTAGAGCTTGATAGCTTAGATGAAAATGCGCTGTATCAAATTTTAACTCAGCCTAAAAATTCGCTACTCAAACAGTACGAAGCACTTTTAAAAACCGAAAACGTTGAGCTTAAATTTACGAATGACGCTATAAAAGCTATCGCTAAAATAGCCCAAAACGCCAACGAAAAAATGGAAGATATCGGCGCTAGACGCCTTCACACAGTGATCGAGCGCGTGATAGAGGATATTAGCTTTGAGGCCAACGAGCACGGCGGCGAAACGGTAGAAGTAGACAAAGCTCTTGTAGAAAAGCGTCTCTCAGACGTCGTCGAGGATCAAGATCTAGCGAGATATATCTTATGAAATCAGGCTTTGTAAGCATCATCGGTCGCACGAATGCAGGCAAAAGCTCCCTTTTAAATTTTTTGCTTGATGCGAAGATCACCATCGTCTCGCACAAGCAAAACGCCACGAGGCGAAAAATCAGCGGTATCGTGATGAACGGCGAAGATCAGGTCGTTTTTACCGATACGCCGGGACTTCACGAAAGCAACAAGACGCTAAATAAGCTCATGATAAACGAAGCGATAAAATCGATGGGCGACTGCGATGCGATCGTGTTTTTGGCGCCCATTCACGACGGCATAGACGACTACGTCAAATTTCTAAATTTAAATCCACAAAAACCACATATCTTGGTGCTCACCAAGGTTGACGAAGTCTCAAACGCTAAGGTGCTGGGAAAAATCACACAATATCAAAAATTTCAAGACAAATTTACCGCGCTTTTACCTTTTAGCGTCAAAAAGCAAACCTACAAAAAGCCGCTTTTGGATGAAATTTGCAAGCTTTTGCCAGAGCACGAGTATTTTTATGATCCGGAATTTTTAACGCCGACAAATGAAAAGGAAATTTTTCGCGAATTTATCCTAGAGGCGCTCTACGACAATCTAAGCGATGAGATCCCCTACTCTACCGACGTGCTCATAGATAAGGTCAAAGAAAAACCGGAAATAACTGAAATTTATGCCACCATAATCACCGAGCGCGAGATACATAAATCTATGATTATCGGGAAAAATGGTCAAACTATCAAAAGAATCGGGATAAATTCAAGAAAGTTAATATCAAATTTTACCGGTCAAAAAATCCTCGTGAAGCTCGTTGTAGTCGTTAAAAAAGACTGGCGCAAAGACGAAAAAACTATAAAAATCTTGAATATTTTATAAATAATTATTAAGTCATATATTTTTATGGTATAATAGATGCGGCAAGTTGCCCAGTATAGGGCAAAACTAACTTAGAATTTGAAGTTTATATTGAAGGATGCTTAAAAATGGCAAAAAATAAAAATGAAGTAGCAAACATAGTAACGCATGATCCGTATTTGCAAACTTCATATGCCTTTTCAGGTAATAAAATTTCCCAAATAGATCTAAGCAAAGCAAATAAAAATAGCTTTTTTATGTCGTATATCAAATATAAAGATATCATGTCGGGTAGTGTAGAAATACCGCTATCAACAGACGAGGATGATATATCAAATTTAATAACAATCAAGGTTTATGAGCAGTTTGGTCTAGATCCGTCTTCTGAGTATAAAATTGTGTATAACGAAACTTTAGGTATATCGTCTGAAACTAAAATTTTTAACGTATTTATATCTGACATTTTATCAACCGATCAATTATTCTCTTTGGCTCTTAAAAAAATTCCATATATAGACTATGTGGTGGCTGCCCCGCTAATGTTTCATGCGCTTTATAAAAAAAATATGCTTTCAGCCCAAAATACCGATGCTTTCGTGGTGTTGCAGGATGATGATGCTTTTATAGCTATTTATCAAAACGGAGAATATGTTCAATCAAGACCGCTTAGGTATTCAATAAAAAATATTAGCGAGAAATTTGCTACTTTAAGCGGCGATAAGCTAAATGATAATGTTTTTTTAAATATCATAAAAAATGGAACAAATACTCAAGATGATAGAAG
>CALBNA010000192.1 GCA_937896205.1 uncultured Campylobacter sp.
AACCATAGCCGTCTACGATGCCAAAAATTCGCTAAATATACTTAATCAAAAAGACCTAAAAACCATAAACAAATTTGACTTTAAAACAGACGAGATAACCTCGCTAGCCTTTGATGGCGCAAATTTATATGCAGGATTTGCTGGCGGCGAGATAGCTAAATTTAACGATGATTTTAGCTCTTTTGCCGGCATGCTAAATCTTTCAAATTTAAGCCTTGATACGCAGGTAACGCACCTTCACGTCGCAAACGGCAAAATTTACGCGGTCGCCGGCAAAGATGCCTTTATCTCCTACGATCTTGCGTCAAAAAAGCTGACGCGAGCAAATCTTAACGGCGCATACCATATCGCAACCTGTCAAATTTTAAACGGCGCCGCGCTGATAACCAGCTGGGATAGATCGGTTTTTAGCGTAAATTTAAGCACCATGAAGGCAAAAAATATAGGCAGATTAAAATCCGTAGCTCTGAGCGCGGCGGAGATAAACTCAGGCGTAATTTTCGGACTTGCTAGCGGCGAGATAGCTAGCCTCAAATTTGACGCCGAAGCAAATTTGACGAGCAAGCAAACGGGTGCGACAAATTTAGATACCGAAGCAAATTTGACGCAAACAAACGGCAAAGACAACTCTAGCTCAAATTTAACCGCCGTCAAAAACGCGCAAAACAAAGCGGATCTAAATTTGACTAGCGGCACAACAAACGCAATTTTTATGAACTCTACAAATTTAGAAACAAAAAACTCGGCGAGCACAGAGACCAAAGCCGCCCCGAACCTAATCGTCCAAATTTACAAAATCTCAAATTCGCGCGTTAAAAGCCTGCTGGTCGTGCAGGATAAAGTTTATATCGGGCTTGGAAACGGCGAAATTTTACGAAGCGACGCGGAGTTTAAACAGATAGAAAAAATAGGCAAAAACTCTGACGCCGTGATAAAAATTTTTAACGATGAAGATAGCGTCATAGCCGTTAGCATAAACGGCGAGATCCAAATTTACAAGAAAAAATCTTAGGAAAGGAGATTTTCAATGAACAAATTTTTTAGTTCAGGCATCGTTGCGGCGACGTGTATGGCGTTTGCCGTTAGCAGTGCGTGTGCATCAGATAGCGACCTACAAGCTATCATGAAAGCGCGCGGACTAACGGAAAAAGACGTCCTAGCGGCTGCTAAAACGTATCAGCCAAGCGGTAAAAAAGACGACTACATCGTCTTTTCCTCAGGAGGCCAAAGCGGACAGGTGATGGTTTACGGCGTACCTTCGATGAGGATTTACAAATTTATCGGCGTCTTTACGCCAGAGCCTTGGCAGGGATACGGCTTTGATGAGGAGTCTAAGGCTATCCTAAAAAGCGGCGCGATTAGGGGCAAGGAACTTTCGTGGGGCGACACTCACCACCCTGCTCTAACCGAGAAAAACGGCGAATACGTCGGCGATTATCTTTTCATCAACGATAAGGCCAACCCTCGCATCGCGGTGATAAATTTACACGATTTCGAGACGACTCAGATCGTGGTTAACCCTATCATGAAAAGCGAACACGGCGGTAGCTTTATCACTCCAAACAGCGAATACGTCATCGAAGCGGCGCAGTACGCAGCTCCGCTAGATAACGGCTATCACTCGATGGACGAATACGAAGCGGTTTTCCGTGGCGCGGTAACGTTTTGGAAATTCGACTATCCAAAAGGCAAGATAGACGAGAAAGCATCCTTCTCGCTCGAACTTCCTCCGTACTGGCAGGACCTAAGCGACGCCGGTAAGGGCGAGAGCTTTGGTTGGGCGTTTACAAACTCGATAAACTCCGAGATGTATACGGGCGGTATCGAAAAGGGCTTGCCTCCGTTTGAAGCGGGCGCTAGCAGAAACGACACTGACTATTTGCACGTTTATAACTGGCAAATTTTAGAAAAACTAGCTCAGGATAAGAAAAACTACATGGAGATAAACGGCCATAGAGTAGTTACCATAGACGCCGCGGTTAAAGCCGGCGCGCTATTTTTGATCCCGGAGCCAAAGAGCCCGCACGGCGTAGACGTCACTCCTGACGGCCGCTACATCGTTATCGGCGGTAAGCTAGATACTCACGCGACGGTTTATGATTTTAAAAAGATCAAAAATTTGATCGACAAAAAAGAGTTTGCCGGCACCGATCCGTATGGCATCCCTGTGCTTGATATGGCAAAGAGCTTGCAAGGACAAGTCGAACTTGGCCTTGGACCTCTGCACAACTCTTTTGACGAAAAAGACGGCATCATCTATACCTCTCTTTACGTCGATAGCCAGATCGTGAAATGGGACTATAAAAATCTAAAAGTCCTAGATAGGATCAACGTCCACTACAACATCGGACACCTTGATACTATGGAGGGTAAATCATCAAAACCTAAGGGAAAATACGCTATCGCTCTTGATAAACTTTCGATCGATCGCTTTAACCCAGTCGGTCCTCTTCACCCGCAAAACCACCAGCTTATCGATATCACGGGTGCCAAGATGGAGCTTTTATACGACATGCCGATACCTCTTGGCGAGCCTCACGACGTAGTTTCTATCGCGGCTAGCAAGCTAAAACCTGCTACTACCTATACGATGGGAACAAACTCTCGCACGGGTAAAGAAAGTCCATTCGTAACTCTTGCCGGACAGGAGAGAGTCGAGCGCAACGGCAAAAACGTAACCGTCTACGCTACGATGATCAGAAGCCACATCAATCCTGAGCACATCGAGGTAAATAAAGGCGACAACGTAACCATTCACCTAACGAACCTAGAGCGCGCCCAGGACGAGACGCACGGATTTACCGTGGATCTTTATAATATCCACGCCTCTTTAGAGCCGGGTAAAACAGCGACCGTAAATTTCGTAGCGGACGAAGAGGGCGTATTCCCTTACTACTGCACAGAGTTTTGCTCTGCGCTGCACCTTGAGATGATGGGTTACTTGCTAGTTAAAGATCCGAACAAAAAATACGAATCCGCCAAAGCAAGCAAGCTAAAAACCCTAAGCCCGGAAGCTCTAAAAGCCGAATACGATAAAGTAATCGCTACGAACAAAGCTACCGACGAGGTTATCCAAAGCGTCGTTACGTATCTAAAAGAGAAGCATTACGAAAAATATCCTAAGGTAAAAGAGCTAGTTACGGACGCGCTGGATCAATACGGCAAAATCCCTGAAGTAAAAGCAAAAGCCGACGAAGCCTATAAAAAAGGCGACGTAAACGGCGCGATACTATGGGAGTACCAAGTATGGCAGTATATGGTTAAAACCGCGGACGTCGGCCTAAGAGCTAAAAACAACCTAGCTAAAGAGATCGCTACGCCTATGAGCCCGGCTGCCGCCAAAGGCGAGGAAGCCTATCTAAAAGGCGGTTGTAACGGCTGCCACGTCATCGGTCAAGTTAGCTCAGGTCCTGATCTAACCGGCGTTCTTTTGCGCCACGAAAACGGCGAGAAATGGGTGTTTGACTTTATCAAAGATCCTGCTAAATTTTA
Organism: uncultured Campylobacter sp.; assembly: GCA_937896205.1. Lineage (GTDB taxonomy): Bacteria > Campylobacterota > Campylobacteria > Campylobacterales > Campylobacteraceae > Campylobacter_A. The sequence continues at coordinate 3,493 of CALBNA010000192.1, forward strand.
CAACGACGAGTACGTCAAATCTATGATAGATTTCTTTAACCTCAGGATGCCTAATCAGCACATGAGCGACCAAGAGATCAAAGATATCATCGAATATCTAAAATGGATCGACGAAAACGCGGGAATGTAATCCAAATTTGATTCGGGCTTAGCGGTCCGAATTAGTCCGCTAAATTTGAGGCTCGGCGCGCGTAACCCGAGCCTCCTACGTTAAATTTAAAAAGCGTTTTGCGAAAAATTTTTTAAATTTAATAAAGGAGAAACGATGAAGAAGTATCAAATTTACACTATTATCGCGTTAGTCTTGATGACCGTTTGTTTTACGATCCCGGTGCTGGGCTTTTTCGGAGCCAAAGCTAAGATCGCCGCGGGCGAGCCGCTTGCCGGGTATTCGTATAAAATTTACGACCTTTACACCTCGTTTCAGTACAAAAATCACTTGATGCCAGACGACGTAAAAGCCAGCCTGCAAAAAGCGATCGAGCAAAAAGCCGAGATCGGCACGCCGTCTTTTCCTATCTGGTACGTCGCGCTTGAAGCGCCAAACTATCCAAAAGATGCCTTTCCGGACGGTATCCCGGTTTATTTCCACGTTGACGGATACGGCGGCGACGTGCACGAGATGAACACCATAAACCACTACATCGGCATGTATCCGATGGAGCACGGCGGCAACGTCGAGCGCGCGATTGCGCCTTATTATCTGCTTATTTCCACGCTTTGCATGCTAGCCTTTTTATACTACGACGGCAAATTTAACTCCCTGCTCATGGTGCTTCCGACCATCGCTCCGCTGCTTTTTATGGGCGCGTTTGCGGGCTGGCTATACTGGTACGGACACAATATGCAAGAGTGGGGCGCGTTTAAGATAAAACCGTTTATGCCGACCGTGCTTGGCGACGGTAAGGTCGCGCAGTTTACGACGCACTCGTATCCTAGCATAGGATTTTGGGTGATGATGGCTATGAGCGCGCTTTGTATCCTAGCCGTATTTTCAAAGAAAAAAGAGCTCAAAGACGCGAAATGAAATTTAAGCTTTTGCTCTTTTGCGCGCTAAATTTGACGGTCTTCGCCGGTCCGTTGCAAGACGCTATAAACGCCGCCGATCCAGGCGACATCTTGCGCCTAAACGACGGCCTTTACGAGGGAAATATCATAATCGATAAACCGCTCTCGATAATAGGCAAAGGCGAGAACGCCGTGATACGAGGCGACCGCAAATCAAGCGTGATAAAAGTAACGGCAAAAAACGTTAAACTCATAAATTTAAACATCGAGGGCAGCGGCACGAGCCAGATGGACCTAAACGCCGGCGTTAGCTGCCTAAAAGGCAATAATCTTTTGATAGAAAAAAGCCGCTTTAAAGACGTGCTTTTCGGTATCGAGCTATCAGAGTGCAACCAAGCCGTGATAAGAGATAACAACATCACCTCAAAAGAGGGCTTTGACGTGCCTAGACGCGGAGACGCCGTGCGCGCGTGGTATTCGCACGAAAACTTAATCGAGCGAAACTACGTCTATAACAGCCGCGACATCGTGGCGTGGTTTTCTAGCAACAACGTAATCCGCAAAAATTTCGGCAAAAACAACCGCTACGCCGTACATACGATGTACTCTGAGGGTAACCTCATCGAGGATAACGAATTTAGCGGCGGCGCGGTGGGGATGTATTTTATGTTTTCTACAAATTCTCTCGTGCGCGGCAACGTGATAATCAACTCAAACGGAGCCTTTGGCGTAGGTATCGCGCTAAAAGACGCCTCTGGATTTAACATCAGAGAAAACACCTTTTTGTATAACTCGCGCGGCATCTACTCCGACCGCTCGCCGCTAAATCCGGGCACCGTAAATACCCTCGAAAACAATCAAATTTTATACAACGTCATCGGGCTACAAATGCACGCGACGCAGGAAAAAAGCGTATTTAAGAGCAACGATTTTATCGGCAATATGGAAACGGCTATCAACGACACTCCGGGCTCAAAGATCGAGCTAAACGAGTGGAGCGGTAATTATTTCGACGAATATGAAGGCTTAGACGTCGATAGAGACGGTATCGGCGATACGCCATACTTGCACTTCGTTTACGCCGATAAGCTTTGGCAATACTATCCGACTCTGCGCTTTTTCTACGGATCGACCGTGATTAGCGGGCTAAATTTCCTAGCTAAGCTTGCTCCCTTTTCCGAACCGCTTAAGCTTTTAGAGGACGGCTCTCCTAAAATGCGCCCGAACAACGCTCAAAAGGCAACGCTATGAATAGACGAAATTTTATCGCACTAACGGCAGGTGCGGCGGCCGCAGGCTACGGCATCGGATATTTTTTACCCAAAACGCGCGCGGACGAGCTTTTTTTAAGGCCTCCGGGAGCGGTTAAAAATTTCGAATCACTCTGCATAAAATGCGGCCAGTGCGTACAGGTCTGTCCGTATCACAGTATCGAACTGCTAGATATAACGCAGGGCTACTCAAACGGCACGTCCTACATCGACGCGCACGAGCGAGGCTGCTATCTGTGCGACCTTTTCCCTTGCGTTTTGGCCTGTCCTAGCGGCGCGCTAGATCACGCTACGACGCAGATCAGCGACGTAAAGATGGGCGTGGGCGTATTGCGAGGACGCGAAGCCTGTCTTGCTTATAAAAACGAAAACGTAAATTTAAACGGCGTTACGAAAATGCTTGAGCGTAAAATTTACAACGACCGCGAGCAAGCCGTAAAAGACGCCGTCCAAAATAGCGTGGATAAACCCTGTGATCTGTGCGTTAGCCTCTGTCCCGTCGGAGACGCCGCCATATCGATGGCTAAAAGCGACGGGCGAAATTTGCCCGAATTTAAACAAGGCTGCGTCGGATGCGGAGTGTGCGCCGAGGTTTGCCCGGCACAGATCATCGATATAGCGCCAAACCGCGGCTATGACAAAATTTACAAAGGATAAAAATGAGAAATAAAATTTTAGGCTGTCTCGTCGCCCTCGCCGCCGCTGCGCTGATAACGGGCTGCGAGAGCAAGGATGATAAAAAACCGACGACGCAAGCGGCAAAAACGCAAGCGACGCCAGCCGCCGCAGGCATAATAGAGACGCAAAAAGCGGACGCTAACGCAACCGCTCAAAAAGACTACGATCAGTTTATGACCTACGATATAAACGGTAAAAAGAGAGTCAAATTCGGCCTAGACGACGAGGAGAGCGAGACTAGCCGCTCAGTCGGCGCGCTAGCGATGGTGCGAAGCCCGCTGCAAAGCATAAATTTAAAACTCATCAAGGGGCAGCTTAGCAAGGACTTTATCGTAAAATGCTCCGCCTGTCACGACGACTATGCCAACGGCATCATCGGCCCGTCGCTGCTAAACAAAACCTCGGATCAAATTTACGACATGATCGCCGCGTATAAGAGCAAGCAAAAGGCAAATCCTTTGATGAAAGATCTGGTGCGCGGCATGGACGAGACGCAGATAAGGGCGCTAGCTAATGAAATCAGCGAATTTAACGAGCAATTTAGAAAAAAATAGGAGGCTAAAATGGGAAAGAAAATAGCGATAATCTTTGGAGCTTTGGTACTTGCGCTCATGGTTTTTATGCTGACTAGTCAGCCCTCAGCACCCATAAAGGACGCCAGCAGGCCTGAGTTAAAACCGGCGCAGCAAACAAAGCCGAAAGTCGTAAACGAAGAGCTAAATTTGCAAGATAGCGAAGAGATTAAAAAGATAAAACAGCTACAAAACAGCGTCGCAAATCAGCCTAGCGAGGGCGTTAGCAAGCGATACCTAACCTCCTGCGCGCCTTGCCACGGAGCAAACGGCAAGGGCGTGATGGCGCCTAGCATCGCAGGCAAAAGCAAGGACGAAATCCTAGCTTCGCTAAAAAACTACAAAGAGGGCAAGGTGCCAAATAGCCTGATGAAGGGGCTTCTCACAAATGTTTCAGACGAGGATTTAGGCGCGTTAGCTGATGAAATTTCAAAATTTAAAGAGTAGCGGATGGATAAATATAGCACGCGTTGCACGGTCGCCAAAGTCCCGTTTCTAAGCACGCTCACGGTAAAAAACGCCGAGGGCAAAAAGCGCCTTAGCATCCGCGCTTGGCGGCTCATGACGATTGCGCTCGTGCATATTTTGTTCGTGCTTTCTTACCGCGCGGATATTCAAATTTTAGAAGGCGATATCAGCGGATCAAGGATCTTAGGCTTTCATTTGACCGACGCTTTTATGAGCTTTCAGGTATTTGCCGCGACGCACGAGTTTCCGACAAATTTGATCCTGTCTCTTATACACATCTC
>CALBNA010000193.1 GCA_937896205.1 uncultured Campylobacter sp.
AGCTTCCTCTTTACAAGGAAACTTCGCTATAATTTTCCAAATTTTAAAGGTAAAAAATGCAAACCCTAAGCGCGCTTTATCAAAACCCGCCAAAAAATATCAAATTTATAAATAGAAAATTTGAAATCGTCGCACCCAAAACGCTGATAAAAGGCGGTATAGGAAGCGGCAAAACATCGCTAATCGCGGGCTTTTTATCAGCATATGAGAGCAAAGAGTTTTTGTACGTAAATTTAGGCGACCTTCGCATAGTTGCGGATGAGATTATCTCAAATTTGCCCGAGTTTTTACGCCAAAATCCGCAGATAAAAATTCTAGCGATCGATGATTTCGAGCAAAGATTTCAGGAAAAATTTGAGCCGGTTTTGGAGCTAAATTTATCAAATTTTATCCTAGCCTCGCGATTTAAAGATGCAAATTTGAGCGGATTTAGCGGGCTAAATTTGGATTTTTTAGACTACGAGGAGTTTATCGCTTTTTTTTCGAAAAAGATCGATCCAGAGACGCTTTTTAGCCACTTTTTGCTTCACGGCAGGAGCCCCGCGTCGGCCTTTTGTGACGCCGAAAACGTCGCGGCAAATCTACAAACCGCGCTAAAATCCTCACTCTCTGCCACACAGCTGGCCGTACTAAAAGAGTGTGCGAAAGCTCAGGCGCAAAACGTGAGCGTTTTTGAGATTTTTAGCACGCTAAAATCTACCCGAAAAATCTCAAAAGATAGCGTTTACGGCGCGCTTAGTGAGCTAGAAAACATGAGCGCGGTTAGCCTGGTAGAAAAATTTAATGAGCCAAACGCTGCCAAGAGGCTTTACTTTAACGACTTTGCGTTTAAAAGCGCGCTAAGCCTAAAAAAGGACTTCGCTAAAAATTTTAACAACACGGTTTTTTGCGAGCTGGCCAAATTTAACGAGCGGGTTTTTTACACCAAGGAGCTTGATTTCTTCCTACCAAAAAGGAAACTTGCTATCATTTGCTCGCCGTTTAGCGATTCAGATTTGGTCTTTTTAAAATTTAAAAAACTACACGCAAATTTAAAAATTTTAGGTATAAATAGGCTACAAGCAATCAGCGTGGCAAACTCGGGCGAGACGAGCATAGAGGGCATAAAATGCGAGGTCGCGCCGTTTTCTCGCTGGGCGCTAGGCATATAAAGGAGCGGTTATGAGAGCGGTTGCGGCGATATTTTTGGCCTGCGTTTTGGCGCTAGGCTACGAGATCAGACATGAAAACGAGGGCAAAATTTATAAATTTGCAGGTGAGGCGGACGGGAGCAAATTTGAGCTCTACATCAGCGAGCTTGAAGCTGAGTTTGAAAATTTTAGCGACAAGGGCGCCATTTTACCGCCCAAATTTCAAGGGCACGCGTTTTTTGAGGGCGCTAGATACGACTTCAGTAAAGGCAGCATCGAAAGATCGGGCGCCGATATAACGGCCGTAAACGCGGTCACCGAGTGGCTAAATCTAAGCGTAAAAGCGGATAACGGCGAACTAACGGGCAAGCTAGCGATCAGAGGCAAGGCACTAAAAGCCGCGCTAAAACAGGTCGCAAGCTATGATTTTGCCGCACTCGGGCTGCAAGAGATCGGGCGAGACGGAGCGCGATTTGAAGCCGTAGCGAGTGACTTCTACTCGCCTAAATTTACTCAAAATAATAAAAAATCCCTCACCGCAAAGCTTGAAAATTTTAAATCGGCATGGCTCAAAGGCTCCTCAAACAGCGCCGCAAACGCGCTAAATAGCCTCGAGTATCAAAACAGCAAAGTAAGAAGCGTATGCGAACTAGGCGCAAGCGGAAAAGTCTGCAAAACCGTCTGGCTAAAAAACCTAAAAAAGATAAATTTAAGCGACGTTTTTAAGGATCTAAACGACGCAAATTTAGCGGCGATATTCGCAAAAGAAAAGATAACGCCGAGCGAAAATTTTACGCTCTCGCCAAGCGGCATTACATTTTTTGACGACATGGCCAGCGGTAAAAATAGCGAAATATCGCTACCGCTTGAGCCCATCAAAGAGAATTTAAAGCAAAATTTCGGACTGTTTTAGCCAGCTTTTCCGCCAAAAAATTTGAACAAATGGAAGGCAAAATTTGATACGAATCAAACCGAAATTTGACGACCTAAACTCCAAAAAATACGTGAAAGCATGCTGATGAAAAACAAATTTGACGCGCAAATCTGCGGTATCGACGAGGCTGGACGCGGTGCGCTAGCGGGCCCCATGGTGGTAGCCGCATGCGTACTAAAGCGCGAGATAGCGGGGCTAAATGACTCTAAAAAACTAACGGCGAAGTGGCGCGAGGAGCTGTTTAAAGAGATAATAAAAAACTCGGAATTTCTCATCGTCTATTTTTCAAACAAAGAGATCGACGAGCTAGGCCTTAGTGAGTGCCTCAGACGCGCGCTGCGGCTGTTCAAGGCACATTTTGCGGGCTGCGAGCTGCTCTACGACGGCAACGCAAACTACGGCACCGGCATAAAAACGATGGTTGGAGCTGACGGCAAGGTCGCGCAGGTAAGCGCGGCCAGTATCCTAGCCAAGGTCAGCCGCGACGCGCTGATGAGGGCGTGGGACGGCGTGCACAAAGGCTACGGATACGGCATGCACAAAGGATACGGCACGAAAGCACATCTAGACGCGATCACGAGACTTGGCGACTCGCCGCTGCAAAGACGCAGCTTTCGCGTAAAAAGCTTTGAGCGCGGACTGTTTGATGAGTAAATTTGACTTTGTGTAGCCTTATTTTCGTAAAATAGATTGAACATTTGCGCGACGATAAATTATACGAATTTTACGCATAAACCAAAAACTAAAACTATTTTCTTTAAATTTAACTATTTTATCGGCGACCTTATGAGTGACCGAGTTATGCGATACGGCCTAGTTGCCAAATTTGATTCTACAAGAAAACAAGAGCAAATTTGATATTTACGCATACTTCTGATCCCCAGGACAGCTCCCGTTCGACGTAGCGTAAAACTGCAAATTTGGCTTATTTCGCGGGAGATGTTTTTGAGATCTACAAAACTCCTAGTAAACGCCATAAACAGACTCGTCCGTGTAAATATCGTGCCAAGGCTTGGGTTTTCGCGCTTTGTAGTCTGTTTGGCAAGTCTTTTAGGGATGTACTTTTTCTTGTAGTTAGCATTAAAAAGCCTAAATTTATGCGCTCCCGGCTCCTTGGCGCGCTCTATTTTTTCTATGGCTTTTGCATAAATTTTATATATTTTGCAGCGTCTGCGAATAAATTTTCTAAGCCGT
>CALBNA010000194.1 GCA_937896205.1 uncultured Campylobacter sp.
GGCTTTGGGCGCTTACAGGACGGGTACTTTGACTGCGCAAACGGAGCGATTTTGTTTAAAGATCTGCACTGGGTTTTCGTACCTAAATTTTACGAGCAAACGCGTATGAACAGAACCGAAAAGCTTGCCTCAAATTTTATCCCAAATCCGCTTGAAGCGGTGCTGGACGCCATGACAAAGGCGGGTAAATTTGACCACGAAATAGACGAAAGCGGGCTAAAAATTTACGGATATAGATAAATTTGGCGCAGGCAAACGAAGTCAAATTTAAAGCCGCGCTTGCTCGCCAAATGCAGCGAAATTTGATAAAATTTGACGAAATTTAACTAAAAGGAGCAAATATGGGTGCTCATCTATGTCCAAAATGCGGCGAAAACACGATATATTTCGACGGCATCTGCCACTCGTGCAGCCAAAGGCAGAGGCGGGATGAAATTTTAAACTTAAGCGCGGACGAAGTAGAAGCGATGATCTTAAAAATCGCAGATCGTATCGACGAGATCGAAAAATGGGATGAGATTTGCAATGATTTTTGGGCGCTTTTTAGCCTGCTGGGCATCCACGATCCAAGGATAGCGCGAGCTGCGGCGGCGAAGCAGATCTACTATCCGCCCGAGCTCTACTTCGGTGCGCCGGACGACGTAAAAGACGCACTCATAGCAAAGCTAAACTCACTAGAGGACAACTCCAAAAACGTGCTAAATCACCTTCTTTGCGCGCTTGCCTGGCAGGGCGGCGAGCAGACGGCCGAGCTTTTTTACGAGCTGTATAAAAACACGAGGCCGTGGCGTAAAAAGCTCTACGTGGGCACCAAGTTTTACGCAAAAATCGGCGGCTGGGAATTTGATGAGACGGGCGAGCGAAAATCTTTGGTTTTTGATAAATGCCTCACCGCAGTGCGCGTAAAAGATGGCAAGCGCGCGAGCCAAGACGCAAATTTAAACCCAAACCAAAACGCGGATGAGTCCGTACAGATCGGCGAACCTACAGGCCAAAAGTGCGAGTTTTGCGGCTGCGAGATGCTTGATATGCTGCGCCTAAAGGCAACTGATCCGCAGCTTGCGTTTTTAAATTTAAAGCACGACGCGATATTTCGCTGCTGCCCGACCTGCGTCGGCTCGGTCAGATATTTTTGTAAACGCGGCATAGACGGCAAGATAGAGCTAAGTCATGATGGCGAAGGATTTGACGAAAACTACTTTTCGCAGGAGGATTTTGCGCGGCTGTGCGGTATGAAATTTAAACTAGGCGGCGAAGTTTCCCCGTTTTACGGCTGTTTTAGCGAGCTTGATACGACCGTGGGCGGCTATCCGCAGTGGGTGCAGGACGCCGAGTATCTAACCTGCCCTAGTTGCGGCAGGACGATGAAGCATCTAGCGCAGATCCCATTTGGCGAGATGATACAGGGCGAGGGAGTCATATACGTGCAAATTTGCGAGAAATGCGAGGTTTTGGGCGGCTGCTTTCAGTGCACGTGAGGTAAATTAATCAGCTATAATGCAAATAAAATTTAATTTAAGGAGAAAATATGGGGTTATTTGGTTTGGGCAAAAAAGCTGAAAAAGCGCAAATTCCAAGCACTTTTGCCGGCAGAGTGGATAAATTTTGGGCGGAATTTAGCGGCGTGGTAGATGAGATCAAGGCTGATCTGGCGGCAAAAGAGTTTGAAAAGGCGATGCAAAAGACCGATGAAAAGCTTCGTATCTGCCTTGCCGAGCCATACTTTATGACGGGGCTCGCGGGCGACAAACTCGATCTGGTGCTAACTCCCGAGGGTATGAGACACCGCCTATTTTGGCTAAGCTTCATCAAAAACGCTATGCCAAAGCAGCTCGAGGGCAGAATGCTCTGCACGCTCGGAAAGCCGCGCGCGCCGCGAGGTATCGGCGGGATCGAGATGTACGATACGCACGTAAACGCCGAGGAGTCGATGATCTACGCGCAGTTTAACGAAAGCGACGTGGATATTAAAATTTACAACGAAAACCTAGCCACTCTGCTCGCGCAGGACGAGGGCAAGGCTTATAACCTTAGCTTTATCCTGCTTGACAATATAATCGGCGAAACGGCGATCATAAATACGCTAGGCGAGCTTGAGGTGCTAGCCGAACCCGAAGAAAACGGCGTGCCGCTAAGCGAATTCGCCGATCTGGTCGATGAGAAATTCGGCGAAAAAGCCGCGCGCGAACCGCTAAAGAATTTTTTCAGCTATGAGATGGAGCCGCGCGGAAGCAAGGTACGCGAGGATGTGATCGTAGGCACCACCTGCCTGACTAACATCGTAAATCAATATCTAAACGGCGAGCGCGACATCTACAATGAAGCTTTCGAGCTTGGCATCAAATTTTGCTTTCTTAGCATCGATAACGGCGGCGACATGCAGGCGGGCTTTGATCTGAGAAACAAGATCGAGGACGAGGAGCTAGAGAGCTGCGGCTCGTTTTTGGAGATAATCGGCGGCGCAACCGGGCAGAGGCACGCATACATCGATCTCATCTGCTATGACGAGGAAAGGCTAAAAGAAAAGGTAAGCGAGCTTTGCAAAAAATATGGCGCAAGTATCGAAATCCACGACTTTAAGCGGTAAATTTAGCTGTGGGCGTCAAATTTAGCTTTTTCACGCCCACACTATTTTGGAGCTAAATTTTGCTTTTGATGTTGGTTGTGACGGATTATTCCGACCATTTCTGCTAGCTCAAAAGCAAAATTGCACAAATAACTCTAGACCTCTCTGCGCTAGCTGTATTTTTAAATTTACAGCAATAAAGCCTATTTGCCTACTTACCTCAACGCAAATTTTTTAGATACTGGCACGCGCTAAATTCCCCGAGCTTGCAGCCCCTGTCGTAAAGTTCTTTGGCTGCGTTTTTATTCTTTTCTACGCCCATGCCTTTTTCGTAGGCAAAGCCCAAATTTGCACAGGCTAGCACACTCGCGCCCGAACAAGCGTTAGTAAAGAGCACAACGGCTCTTTCGTAGTCTTTTTTCACACCATCGCCCTTAAAATAGCAAACCCCAAGATCGGCACAAGAGTCCACATGTCCGCGCTCGCAAGAGGCCGCATATATCTGTGCCGCCTTTGCAGCGTCCTTTTCTACGCCGCCACCTAACGCGTAGCTTAGGGCGAGATTATAGCACGCCGTTTCCTCGCCTAGTTTGCAGGCTTTGGCAAACAACTCGTTCGTTTTTTTGCCGTCAGGATAGACGCCAAGCCCATTGCCGTAGCTATACGCTAGGCTCGCACACCCCTCGCCTACGCCCTTTTCGCAAGCTTTAGCAAAAAACTCGTTTGCCCTTTTGTGATCCTGCGTCGCTCCCTGCCCGCTTTGATAAAGCAGCCCCAGATACACGCAGGCTTTGTCCGCGCCCAGCCCGCAGGCTCTTTCGTAGTATCGCACGGCTTTTGTAAATACCTTATCAAACTCGTAAAAATACCCAAGTCCCGCGCAATACATCGCGTTTTTCTCGCCGCCTTCATCGCAGGCAAGCTCTAAGTTTTTAATCGCGAGCGAGAGCCTTTTGCAAATCTCGTCGTTTCCCTTCTTGCACTCGTTGCTAAGATCGGCTAGCTCGCCGCCAAAAGACAGCGCCGCAAAAAACGCAAGCAAAATAAAACGTCTCATAAACTCAAATTTCCTTTCAAATTTTATAATTTTACCGCCGTAAAGCGCCGAAACCAAAATGTCCGAAGTATAAATTTAAAAAGATTAAAATTCAAATTTAGCTAAAATCGCTATCAAAAAGGAGCTTAAAATGATTTTTGAAGACGAGCTGATTTTCGTCGAGCGAGAAACGAGTGAAATCCCGTGGGTAAAAATTTTCACCAAAACGTCGTTTAAGGAGCTAACCGACTGCGACGAAGCGACGCAAAAAAGGGTATTTGAAGCAGTTTTAACGACCGAAAAAGTAATGAGAAAATTTTACAGTCCAACCAAAATAAATATCGCAAGCTTTGCAAACTACGTGCCGCGCGTGCATTTTCACGTGATGGCAAGGTTTGAGAGCGATAGCTTTTTCCCCGAACCGATGTGGGGCAAAAAGCAGCGCGAGGGCGAGCTAAATTTGCCTGATTTTGCCGAGTTTTCTCAAATTTTAGCGCGCGAGCTAGGCAGGGCCCGTGAATAAAAAAATACTTCTAACGCTCGCGATCATCATAGTAGCAGGCGTTTTAGCGGTTTATAAAGCGCGCTGGGACGAGCAGACGCAGACGGAAAATATCAAAAAATTTCTCGACTTTCAAACTCAAATTTTAAATAAAAATATCGAAGAGGAAAAACTCTCCGCGATGACGGTAGCTACGCTACTAGCGCAAAACGAGCACGTGAAAAAATGTATGAGCCAAAATAACCGCCAAATGTGCCTAGAGACGCTTGGCGACTTTACAAAAACGCTAAGCAAGGTGCCGATCTACGAAAATGCCAAATTTCACATCCACACGCCTGAGATGAGGAGCTTTGCTAGGAGCTGGATACCGCTATATAACGACGATCTAACGAGCTTTCGCCACCTGCTAGCCGAGGCTAAAAACGGCGTAGCAGCAGGCATCGAGGTCGGTCGCGGGGGTGTTTTTATCAGATCGGTCGCACCGATATTTGAGGGTAAAAAGATGCTCGGCAGTATCGAAGTGTTGCTTGATTTTAAGCATTTGAGCGACTTTTTTGCGCAGCAAGGGCTCGGACTTTTCGTACTACTCGACGCTAGCGCCGACTCTCCGTATCAAAACAGCAGCGACGAGGGCATCATCGACGGCTTTCACTTTATAAATAAGAGCTACGCAAATTTAAACGTCTTGCCGATGCTAAAGGATATCAAATTTAAAAGCGGAGGATTTTATCAGACGAATTCGCACGCCTTTACCGTTCAGCCGATGAACGACGCAAGGGGCGAGCGAGTGGGATATTTCGTGATTTATTTTAACTCCGACTCAAAGGAGCGAAATTTAGCAAAGCTGGGCGTTTGGTTTGATTAGTCAAGCAGGCTTTTTAAGTATGGCGAAAATTTGTAGGTAAAGACGCTGCCTTTACCTAGTTCGCTTCTCACGCCGTACTCCACGCCGTTTTTCACGCAGATGCTTTGCACGATATTTAGCCCAAGGCCAAAGCCGCCCTGCACGCCTTCGTCTCTAACGTAGCGTTTCCAAATTTTACTCGTGTCTTTTATGCCTTCGCCCTCATCCTCTACTACGAGCACGATTTTGCCGCTTTTTTCAAAAAGGCGTAAGTTTATTATCCCTCCCTCGCGGCTGTATTTTACGGCATTGCTTAGGTTGTTATCGATCAGCCTGCCCGCCTCTATCTTGCTCATAAAAATTTGCAAATCAGGCTCGACGAAGTCGTAAATTTTGATATTTTTCGCCATCGCGATACCGCGCATATACCGCGCTCGCTCGAGGCAAAATTCGCTCAAATTTAAAATCTCGGGCGGAAATAAAATATATCCGCGCTTGATGTAGTACTCAGTGTCCTCGTATGTAACTTGCATTTGCTTTAGGGCCGAGCGCATGCGGGTGACGTATTTGTTATCAAGGCCTAGCATTTCAAGGTTTATGCCGATGATGCCCAGCGGCGTTTTTAGCTCGTGCATCGCGTCGTTAAAAAAGTTATTCATATATTTTTTAGCGTCTTTATATGGCTTTATCCCGCTAACAAACGACAGATAAAGCGCGAAAAATACGACCACTAGCGCAAAGGCAAGAGTTAGGGCCGCGACGAATAAAATCCTAGCCGCGTTTTGCTTTTTGGCTAGCACGAGATAATAAAACTCGCCGTCCGCGCGAAAATAGGTCTTGTAAAAAAGATGGCCGTTTTCCTGGCGGGTGATAAATTTTAAATCGCTCGGGCGCGCGTCTAAATTTGAGACGATCTGCTTTTCTTTGAGATCAAAAACGCCGTATCTATATGTGAGCGAGATAGGCAAAGTCTCGTTTTTATCGAGCGCTTTGCGGATTTTGCCCTCGTACTCGAGTAGCTCGAACATATTTTTTGAGTATTCGTCTTTGGAACTTAAATTTATGATTTCGTAGCTTTGAAATATAAACAAAGCCATGATGATAAAAGTGGCTAAAATAGGGATTTTAAGATTTTGAAACATCTATCTTATAGCCTAGTCCGCGCGATGATTTTATAAACTCGGGAGTCGTTTTTTGACGGATTTTTAGTATATGCATGCGCACGTCGGCGGGGTCGATTTCCTTGTCGTTCCACACTTCGGCGCGTAGCCTTTCGATGCCTACGAAGCTGTTTTTATGAAAGAGCAAACACTCGATGATAGCAAATTCTCTCAAACTTAGCTCAACCGCTTCGCCTTTAAATTTAAGCCGTTTTTTGGCGGTATCTATGCTAAAATTTTCATCGATCGCGATCAAGTTTTTATCGTCTCTGCCGTGATATTTTCGCATTAGCTCGTTTACTCTAAATTTTAGCTCGGCTAGCTCAAACGGTTTTTTTAGATACTCGTTACAGCCCAGCTCGTATCCGACCGCCATATCGTCTATATCTACGAGCGAGGTCATTATCATTATGGGCGTTTCACAGCCGATATCTTTGGCGTATTTTATCACCTCGTGCCCGCTGATGTGCGGGACCTTGATATCAAGTATTAGCAAGTGATAAAAGCCCGCCGCTATCTTATCGCAAGCGACTTTGCCGTCTGGCGCCTCATCGACCTCGTAGCCAAGACTTTCTAGGTATTCGCTAACGCTCTCACGATATACGAAGTCGTCTTCAAGCAGTAAAATTTTCATAAATTCTCCGAATTTTATCGCAATATCTTAAGGGAGATGATAGCTAAAAATGATTTTGGATCGTCTGAATTTAAAAAGGCTCGGCGAGTTTACCGAGCCTAGTGCGTCTAGTTTAGCCTAAATTTCACGCGCCCGTGAAAACTTGACCGGCATAAACTATATAGTATCTTAGCATCACGACGCCACAGATAACCACAAGAGAGTTTGCTATGATGTAGCCTACTCTATAAGCATGATTTTTTAGAGCCGTTAGCGCTATGGTGATAGGCGTTAAAAGTCCGATGCCAACGACGCCTATCCAAAAGATCAGCGCGTATTGTCCCGTGCTTAGAGCTTGTTTTGCGGCAACCGCGCTAGCTCCCCCCTCGAAATATAGTCCCAAAAATAGTATCGCAATAAGCGGTATCTCAAAAAGTACGGCGCGCAAGTCCATAACCAAAAGATACTTCACGTTGTCTTCGTTAAGAAGGTGTTTGAAGCACAAAAGGCCGACCAAGATGTTTGTCGCTACGCCTGAGCTAAAGCCTGATGTTAGGAACAAGATCGGCAGAATCGGCGTGTTCCAAAGCGGAAGCTTCGTAATCGCGCTAAGCAAAAAGCCCGTATATATGCCTACGCCGATCGCAAGGCCAAAAAGCGCCGTCTCGACTATCTTTGAAAGCGGCGCAAAAGAGCGAATCAGCCTAGAAATAGGACGTAAAATCGCTAGAATTTTATACTTTTCTATCTCTTCTTCGAAAATAATCACCGCAAAAAGGTAAGCTAGCGGCGTATAAAGCAGCAGTAGCGCAACGCCGATAGACATAACCGAACCGAAGTTATACTTAATCAAAATCCAGTAAAAACTAAGCGGTTTGCCAAGGTCAAGCACCAAAAGCGCAAGGCCCACGGTAATCGTTATAGGAGCCACTAGAGCGCCCGCCTTTACCATCGCGTCCCAGATGCTGCCGTCTTGTTTTTTGTGGTAGTTCCACTTAACTAGCAACGCAACCATCATCGCGCCTGCGGACAAACCCGCCAAAAATAGATAAACCGCTATCGGCCACGGCCAGTAAATTTCATTATATTGCGCTACGCTTCCCCACATATTATTCATGGCTTCCTCCTTTGCGGTTAGCTATCATAGCAAGCTTGGGTTTGGTTTTAAGCTCGGCTTTAGGATAGTAGTGAGCTTTATTATTTAAAATTTTACTTACTTCGCTGTTTGGATCGTTTATATCGCCGAATGCCAAAGCATCGGTCGGACAAACGGTCACGCACGCAGGCTGCTCGCCAATGCTCACTCTAGTTTCAAAGCAAAACGTACATTTGCCTATCTCGCCGGTTTTTGGCTCGACGTAGCGAGCGTCGTAAGGACAGGCTAGGATGCAGTATTTGCAAGATACGCAGGTAGAGTGATCTAGCAGCACGATACCCTCTGCCGTCTGAAAGCTAGCTCCCGTAGGGCAAACCGCCACGCACGGAGCGTCCTCGCACATCGCGCAACTGTGTCTGCTAAAGTCGGTTTTTAAATTTGGAAATTTGCCCTTTATCTGCGAATGGACTTGAAGTCTAAAAACACCTCTAGGCACTTCGTTTTCGCTCCTGCAAGCCACCGAGCAAGCCTGACAGCCTATGCAGAGGTTTTCGTCATGTATCATTCTATACGCTTTTTTCATCTTTTTTCCTTTACGCTTTTATTATCTTGACGCCGACGTTTCGCACCATCGTGGAGGCGACGGGACCGATCACGGTAGGATCTAGCAGCTTGCTTTGATTCGTTCCTACGCCGTTCGTGCGTTTTAGTCCGGCGCTTTCGTGCCCAAAGCCGTGATAGACAAAAAGCGTATCTTCTCTGATGCCTTCAGTCAGCATCACGTTTGCCTTTTCCTTCGCGGTTTTGCTTTGAAGGGTTATCTTATCGCCGTCTTTTAGCCCGTATTTTTTCGCGGTATTAGGATGTATCCAAACGGGCGCGCTACTCATCAGGTCGTTTAAAAATTCGACGTTTTGCGTGTGGCCGTTGGTGTGTATCGGCATTTTGCCGCTCATTAGACAAAGCTCCTCGCCGAAAAATACGTCCATGCCCTCGGCGTTTAAGCAGCCGTATCCGGGAAACTGCTTTTCCACTTTTTCGCTAAAAAGCTCTATTTTGCCGCTTTCGGTTTTAAATTTTACCTGCGACTCCATGAGTCCGTCTTCGCCGACGAACTGTGCCGCGCTAGGAAATTTTTTAGTAAATTCTTTTACGCTATCTTTTTCTCTAAACAAAATCCCCGGCACCTTCCACGTGACGTAGCCGTCTTTAACCAGCTTTGCCAAAAGCTCGGCGTTTCCCTTTACTTGTCGCATTCGCCACTCGTCCATCGTATTTGAAGTATATAGCTCGTCTATTTTCATCCTGCGGGCTAACTCCCTAAAGATATCGTAGCCGTTTTTGGTGTCGCCGATAGGATCTACGACCTTATTTCTTATCATATACGCTGGTTTTAGTCCTGATTTATCCTCGATACCTTCGTCGCGCTCCAGATAGGTGCTCTCAGGCAGTATCACGTCCGCCCATATCGCAAAATCGCTCATATAAATATCCGAGCAAACGATAAAGTCAAGCTTTTTAAGGCTTTCTATGGTAGTTTGCGTACCTGCGACGTTTATGGGATGATTAAATCTTATGCTAAACCAGCCTTTTACGGGATAAGGCTTTTCGCTTAGTATAGCTTGCGGAATTTGCATCAAAACGCCGTGACTCCTGCCGACGAATTTATTTACCCCGTCCTCGCCGGCGCCGTCTATCCTAGGAGTTTTTGGTACTTTTATCGTGGCGTCCGGGTTCGTGATCTCGGGGATTAGCTCCTCGCCTACTAGCTTGTTGTAAAATTTAGCGTTCTTGCCGCCGAAAATTCCGCCCTTTTTCTCCCAGTTACCCATCATCGCGTTTGCCGTCATTATGGCTCTAGTGCGGATGTATTCGGCTCTAGTAGTAGTCGTGTTGTGACCGAAGTCGATGATGACTTTAGGTGCGGCTTTCCAGATTTCGCCCGCGATGCGCTCAACCGTTTTTGCAGGTATTCCCGTGATTTTTTCTTGCCACTGCGGCGTCGTATCTTTGGTCGCTTCTACGACTTTATCAAATCCGATCGTAAATTTCTCTATAAATTCTTTATCGTAAGTGCCGTTTTTGATCCACGTATGGATGAGGGCTAAAACAAATGCCAGATCGGTACCCGGTTTTACGGGTAGCCACTCGTCGGCTTTTGAGGCTACGACGCTAAAGCGTGGATCTAAAACCAGCAGCTTCGTATCTTCTTTTGCAGCCATCTTAGCCAGCTTTTTAGCGTCAGCGATGACGATGCCTTCAAAGAGATTGTGCCCGAAATTTACGACGTATTTTGCGTTGCCGAAGTCCCTTTTTAGCTTCGCATCTCCGTACATATGCGTACAAACCATCTGATACGTCACGGGACAACAGGATAGGTGCGAGAAGCAATTAGGCGAGCCGTATGCGCTGGCAAAGGTCGTCATTAGCTTGTGCGTTTGGCTTGATTTTGCCGTAAACACAAAGCTCTCGGGACCGTATTTTTCCTTGATCTCTAGCATTTTCTTAGCCACAAGATCTAGCGCCTCGTCCCAGCTTGCCTCGCGCCATTTATTTTCGCCGCGCTCGCCTACTCTGATGAGAGGTTTTACGATGCGCTGCGGATCGTAGAGCTGGTTATGCCCGCTGCCGCCCCTTGCACACACGGAAGTCGCCGTGCCGCCTACTTTGCCATTGCCTTGGATGAAGACGGTTTTGCCGTCTACGACCTTGGCCTCGATAGGACAGCGAGAAGAGCACATCTCGCAAAAGCTAAATACGCTTCTGTCTCCGCCTTCTAGCGCTTTAGCGCCGACCGCGCCCAGGGTACCCGGCGCATACGTCATCGCAAGCAAGCCC
>CALBNA010000195.1 GCA_937896205.1 uncultured Campylobacter sp.
AAATTTTTAAACTCTAAAAAATGCTGAATGCAATCAAGATGTGGGCGATGTGCATCAAGCCTAACAAAATTTACTCGAATAAATTTTACGCCGCACAAAGTAAGAAGGTAGAAATTTCACTGCATTTTTGTCCTTGAGCGCAGGCGCACCGAACAACAATCTTTAATGACATGGCGTCATGCAAAACGCCAAAAGATCAAACTAAGCGGTAAAATTTCGCCTAAATTTTGAAAATTTACCGCTCAAAAACTAATTTTGCGGTGTATAAATTTAATCGTCGAGTCGCATTTGCTCGGTGTTATGCGCCTGCGATCAACATAAGCCCGTTAAGTCCTTACAAATTTACCTTCAACCGCAAACGACTAAGCCCAAATTTAACCTCAAATTTAAACCATTTTCAGCACTTCGACTATCTCGCCCTTTGCGATAAATTCGGTCTCTTTGGGGATGATTAAAAGCGCGGCGCCCCCTGTTAGGTTGTTTACGATCGCCGAGCTGCCCAGCTTCTTGCCATCTAAATTGACGTAAAATTTGCCGTCACGATTGACCAAATTTACCGCCGTAAACTCCAAAAACGGCGAGCGCTTTTTGTAGTCCTCGTCCATGATCGCCGTGATTTTAGGCTCGCTAGCGCCAAACCACGCATTTAGCAGCACGCGCACGTAGAGCACGCACATCACCATCGCCGAGTACGGGAAGCCCGGCAGCGCAAATATATACTTTTCGCCCGCTTTTGCTACCTTGATGTGGCGGCCCGGTTTGATCGCGGCGCCGTCTATGATAATGTCGAAATTTTCGCCCAGAGCACCTTTTACGAAGTCGTAGTCGCCCATGCTGATGCCGCCCGTGGTGACGAGCACGTCGGCTGATTTTAGCGCGCGGACGATGGCGTCTTTTACGAGCTCGGCACGGTCGCGTACTATCTCGCACAGTACGGGTTCGCCGCCCATTTTGCGCACCATCGCCGCGATGCCTACGTGATTTGAGCTGTGGATCTGCGCGGCGTTTTCTAGCGGCTCTCCGAGGTCTTTTATCTCGCTTCCAGTCGCCAGTACTGCGACTCTGGGCCGCACAAATACGCTAACGTTAAAGATCCCAAGCTCGGCTAACAGCGCAGTCTCGGCGTAACCTATCGTCGCGCCTTTTTTGATTAGGATTTCGCCTTTTTTGTAGCTTTCGCCCACTTCGCGCACGGCAAAGCCCTTTGGTACGGGTTTTTTGATGAGGATTTTGCCGCCTGATACCTCGACGTTTTCGACAGGGATTAGCGTGTCGGTGCCTTCGCTCATTAGCGAGCCGGTGAAGGTTTTGACGCATTTTACGCCCCCCACCTTTAGCCCTTTATCGCTGCCCGCAGGCAGGTCGGTGATGAGCTCAAGCTCGCTCAAATCCTCTTGCCACGCAAACGCGTATCCGTCCATCGCAGAGACTGGCTTGGCGGGGTAGTTGTCCTGTGCCACGATATCTACGGCGATGCGGCGATCAAGTGCTTGTGTGAGAGTGACCTTTTCTACGCGGTCCCAAGGAGCCAGCGTAGAGCGTAAAATTTCAAGAGAGGATGCGTAACTCATAAATTCTTTCATTTTTTATCCTTTTTTGATTCCCCGGCTCGGCTGGATTTCAAATAGTTTTCGGCTAGGATACTCTGGTCACGGACGACCGGTCCGCTCCCGTCGTATCCGCCGCAAACTATTTAAACTACACACAATCCGTCTGGAATATTTCTGCCGATTTTACTAAATTTAATCGTAAATTATGCTAATAAAGCACAGAAGTTTATTATTAAGCCTGTAAAAAGCGTACGAATTTAGTTATAATAGCTCTTAAATTTAAGCAAAGGACAAGCTTTGAATCAAATCGCTAAAACGCCCCAAGACGTCGTCGCCTTACTCATAGAAAAAAGGAAAGAATTTACCGATCCCAAAGAATTTATCGTATCGTTTGGTAAGGATGAACTAGGCGAGTTTGAGAAGCTAAACGGCGATATGGATATGAAGGTCGGCGACCTGCTTAGTATGAGCCAAAGCGTGGGAAGCTCGGTCGGCGAGTCGCTAAAGTCGGTCAAAAAATACTCCGCCGAGCTCATAAAAGCAAGCGATAAGATGAAGGAGGGCGGACTGGGGGCGAAATTTATAAATTTCTTGCTCGGCAAAGACCTGGCCGCCGAGCTGGCTAGCAAATATCAAAGCGTGTCAAGCTTGTTTGAAGAAATCACGGCAAATTTAAAACACTCCATAAATGTTTTAGAAGCTAGAAACGCAGAAATCTCCGAGAAGCAAAAGGAGCTCTCGCTCGTAATCGAAAGCCTAAAAGGCAAGATAGAAATTTTAAGCAAAACAGACGAGCTCATCGAAAATTTAGTGGCAAATCAAACAGACGAAGAGCAGAAAAAATTCCTCCTCGAAGAGGCGCTATTTTACATCCGTATGCATCTGCAAAATTTGCGTCAAGTGCTTGTCGTGATGCAGCAAAGCCTCGCAAACTACGCTACTATCAAGCACAATAACTCGCTTTTAAGTTTTGCCACGCAAAACACGATCACAACGAGCATCACGGCGCTAAAAACCAACGTCTATATCGCAAGCGCAGCGCAAGAAGGCAAAAAGCAGCTAAAAGCGGTTTCTGAAATGGACAAGCTAGCTAGCGACGTCATCCTAAAAAACGCGCAGGACGTAAACGACACGGCGACAGAAGTGACGGCAAAGGTCGCAGGCGGCGCGCTAGATAACGAGAGCCTCGAAAAAGCGATAAATTTGATGATAGATTCGCTAGATAAGATAGAAAATTTCAAAAACGAGGCGCTACCGAAGATGAAAGAAAATATCGCTAAAATAGCGCAGATGAGCAAGACGCTAGAAAGCAAGGTAAACAAGCTCGAAAAGATCGAGCAAAGTGACGTGTATAGTATAGAGTAGGGAGTCGAGTGGGGTCAAATTTGACTAAAGCGCGACGAGTTTTAGGTTTTCTAGCGGTAAACGTCAAATTTGCATCTAGCGAGTAAATCTCCGTTCAAATTTAAACCTATACGGTCAAATTTGATTTTGCAAACGGCAAAATTTAAAAACAAAAAAGGTAAAAGATGGATCAATTTTTAACGCTTCTTGGCAACAATCTCATATTTTCCGTTCCCCTGGCTATCGTTACGGTTTTTACATTGCTTGAGATTATTTTGATGATGACCGGATTTTCAGCGCTTGAACCGATAAACGGGCTATTTGACGGAGCGGACGGTATAGATGCGCCCGGCGCCGAGTTGTTAGCTTGGGCAAATAAAGGCGGCGTGCCGAGTACGATTTTTTACGGGATTTTGCTTATGAGCTTCGGGGCGTGCGGGCTTTTTATCACCGGCGTTTTTTACGGCTCCGCCTCGCCTGCGTGGTATATGAGCGCGGTTATCGCTGTAGTTTCGTTTTTTATCGCTTTGACTTGGACTAGATGGGTGAGCTTGCTTGCGGCAAAGTACCTGCCTCAGGTGCAAACGTCGGCCTTTAGTAAAAAGGAGCTTCTTGGCTGCGAATGCGAAGTCAAGGACTATAAAATAACCAAAGAGCAAGGCGGCGACGTTAAAGTTGCGGATAAAAACGGAAAAGAACGTTTCGTTTTTGCAAGGGCTGCCGATGAAAAAGAGCTTGTAAAAGGCGATATCGCGCTCATCGTTAGGATCGATAAAAATAACTTTTACATCAAGAAAAAACAGTAAATTTAATCTAAGGAGAATAGTATGAACATTGACGGGATGACTTCTTTGGCCGTATTTGTCGGCATAGGACTCTTTTCTATCATCATTTTGGGTATCGTCTTTTCAAGGCTTTACCGAAAGACGACAAAGGAGCTTACGTTCGTGCGAACGGGCTTTGGCGGCGAAAAGGTCGTTGTGGACGGCGGCGCGCTGATACTGCCGATACTGCATGATTATATCGACATAAATATGCAGTCGATGAAAGTTACCGTAGCTCGCTCTAAAAGCGATAGCTTCATAACCAAGGACAGGATGCGCGTGGATATCACGGCTGATTTTTATATCAGAGTGGGCGAGGATAGAGAGTCTATCTCGCGCGCGGCGCAAACGCTGGGTAAAAAGACGATCGATCTGCGCGAGCTAACCGGGCTGATAGAAGGCAAGCTCATCGCTACGCTCCGCTCGGTGGCAAGCTCGATGGAGATGAAGGAACTACACGAAAAAAGGGATGAGTTTAGCTCACAGGTCAAAAATGCTATCGAAGCCGATCTATCTAAAAACGGCCTTCAACTAGAGTCCGTCTCTCTAACGTCGCTAGATCAAACGGCTAAAGAGTTTTTTAACGAAAACAACGCTTTTGACGCAGAAGGTTTAACAAGCCTAACCCAAACTATCGAGGAACGCAAAAAGCTACGAAACGATATCGAGCGCTCGACCGAGGTACAAATCGCGCAGAAAAACTATGAAACGCAGTCGGAGAAATTTGAAATCCAAAGAAAACAAGCCGAGGCCGAAGCCACGCAACAAACCAAGATAGCGAATTTCCAAGCCGAGCAAGAAGCGCTAAGAGCAAAAGAAGCCGAAAGTAGGCGCAAGGAGGCCGAAGAAGCCAAGATCGTCGCGAACAAAGCTATCGAAGAGGCGCAGATAAACAAAGCAAAGGCTATCAAAGAAACCGAGATCGAAAAGGAAAAAGCTCTCGAAATCGCCACTCAAAACAAAAACATCGAGATAGCCAAGAAAAATCAAGAAGTTGAAGAGGTCAGGATCGCCGCTCACAAAGCCATCGAACAGGCTGAAATCGAAAAGGCCAAAACCATAGAAACGGTGGAGGTGCAAAAGGCCAGAGTTGTCAAAGAAGCCGAGATAGAAAAGGAAAAAGTCATTGAGCTGG
>CALBNA010000196.1 GCA_937896205.1 uncultured Campylobacter sp.
GCCTCGGTCGCGGTGTGCTTTATATAAAATTTGCTCTAGTTTGGATCGTAAACGTCCGCCGTTTGGTAACCAGATCGGTAGGCCGCCGCCGACCTCTTCGTCAAAGGTAAACAGCTTCATCTCGACGCCAAGCTTCCTGTGGTCGCGTTTTTTGGCCTCTTCGATGATGCGGATGTGCTCTTTTAGGCTCTCTTTATCGGCAAATGCCGTACCGTAGATGCGGTTTATCATCTCGCGTGTCTCATCGCCGCCAAGATACGCTCCGGCTACACGGGTTAGCTTAAAGAATCTTAAAAATTTGGTATTTGGCAAGTGCGGTCCGCGGCACAAATCCTCGAAATTTCCTTGCTTGTAGCTACTGACTTCGCCCTCGGGGATGCGTTTTAGCACCTCTTGTTTTAGCTCGTCGTCTTTAAATTTATCGCTCATAAAGGCTTTTGTGGAGCTTGCTTTGACGATGTCGAGCTTTGCTTCGGCGAGCTCTTTCATCTTGGCCTCTATCGCCGCTAGATCCTCGTCGCTAAGCTTACTGTTAGCTTCATCGACCTTGAAATCATAATAAAATCCGTCCTCGACGTTTGGTCCGACGAAAAATTTGGCCTGTGGATAAAGCTCCTTGATAGCCTGCGCCATGAGGTGCGCACAGGAGTGTCTGATGACGTTTAGCGCGTCTGGGGAGTTGTCAAAATAAATCGGTTCTGCGGCGTTTTCTCGCCCGTTGATACTCTGAGTATCGACTATGTTTCCGTCCAGTTTGTATGCGATGATATCGCTCATTTTGCGTCCTTTTTATCGAAACATCTTTCTTACGCTGAAAGAATTGGGCTTGATTTTAGCTAAATTGTTTTTAAGCTTTACTTAATGTTTTATTTGATTTGGGTTTAAACGACGGTCAAATTTGAGTCTTGAATATAGTAGAATATATTGATTAAATTTTAAATATTGTTAAATCGGTAATATTCTCAATATAATTTATTATACTTTAAGAAAACTGTCGATAATATTTCATCGAATGAATCATGCATTTATCTCGTCTTTGCATTGTTTTGATTCATTTTTCTCCCAAATTGCGCAAAGGAGTGGTTGCCTTTGCGCTTTAATCACTAAAATTTTACTTCAAAATAAAACATAATATATTTTTGGCTTTAGTAGGCAAATTTGACGAAAATTTAGCGTTTGAGTTTACGATGCGAAAGATAAAGCAAATTTGAATCAAAAGAAGCGAAATGGTGGCCCCGAATGGACTCGAACCATCGACCACTACCATGTCAAGGTAGTGCTCTACCAACTGAGCTACGGGACCAAAGATTTGGGATTATATTTTATTT
>CALBNA010000197.1 GCA_937896205.1 uncultured Campylobacter sp.
TTCGTCGGCAGCGTCAGATGTGTATAAGAGACAGGAAAATGAGTAAGCCTCACTCTTTCGCGCTATCTCTTGCGCTGTGCGCGAGTTTGCTTTTCGCAGATCGCGTCGTAACCGATCAGCTGGGTCGCGACGTCACGTTACCTGATCAGGTTAAGCGCATAGTCGTGCTTCAGCACCAAAGTCTAAACGCGCTAGATAAGGTTGTCGGAGTGCAGGAGTCGTGGGAAAAGTCGCTCGGCAAAAACTACATCCGCCTAGCGCCGAGCCTAAAAGATATGCCGACCCCGGGCGATCTAAAGGTCATCAACTACGAGGCGGTGCTTAAGCTAAAGCCCGACGTCGTGATCGTCACAAACTACATCCCGCAAGAATACATCGACAAAATGACGGAGCTCAAAATCCCCGTCGTCGCCGTTAGCTTTCAGCGTAGCGACGCCGCCGATAAAGGCAAGCTAAATCCGACCTTCAAAGACGATGAAGCCGCCTACACCGAGGGCTTTTACGACGGGATCGAGCTTCTTGGCAAGGTCGCAAACCGCGAGAAAGAAGCCGCCGAGCTCATAAGCTTTGTTAAAACCTCGCAAGAGCAGCTAAAGGCTAAATTTAGCGACTTCATCGTGGATAAAAGACCTAAAATTTACATGGCAAATCCCGATCTCACGACCTACGGCAGCGGCAAATACACGGGCATAATGTTTATGCGTGCAGGCGCACAAAACGTCGCGGCAGAGAGTATCAAGGGCTACAAGCAGGTATCTGCAGAGCAGGTTTTAGCGTGGGCGCCGCAGATGATCTTCGTGCAGGATCGCTACCCGCAGGTGCCCGCCGAGCTCAAATCCAACCCGCAGCTTGCAAATTTAAGCGCGGTCAAAGAGGATAAAATTTACATGATGCCAGAATACGCCAAAGCGTGGGGCTATCCGACTGCCGAAGCAATGGCGCTTGGTGAGTGGTGGCTAGCGATGAAGCTCTATCCTAAGCACTTTGACGAGGCAGAGTTTAACAAAAAAGTAGAGGAATTTTATCAAAAATTCTACCGCACGAGCTATAAATGAAATTTTCCGCCCTACTGCTGCTTTGGGTCCTGCTATTTGCGGTATCGCTTGGCATCGGTCAGTATCCGGTTAGCCTAGAGGAGACGGGTAAAATTTTACTCGGCTCCGCGGCCGACGAGACGGCAAAAAGCGTCGTGCTTGATATCCGTATCCCGCGCGCCCTACTTTCGAGCCTTTGCGGCGGGATACTGGCGCTTAGCGGCCTCGCGCTTCAGGCGGTGTTTAAAAACCCGCTCGTAGGCCCGCACATCGTGGACGTGAGCACAGCGGCGGCATTCGGCGGCGCGCTTTGCATCATGCTTGGCTTTGGCTCCTATTTTATCGTGGGTTTTGCCTTCTTTTTCGGGCTTGCGGCGCTTTTTATGCTCTATTTTATCGCCAAATTCGTCTCGCGCAGCGACGTCTTTTCGCTCATCCTAGCTGGCATCGTCATAAACGGCATGTTTGCCGCGCTAACGAGCCTCGTGCAGTATCTGGCCGACAACGAAGACGTGCTGCCAAACATCATCTACTGGCTGCTTGGCAGCTTCGTGCGCGCAGACTACGACAAGCTCATCATGCTCACCGCCGTTTCGGCGCCCTGCGTCGCGGCGCTCATCGCGATGCGGTGGCGATTTAACCTACTCAGCCTCGAAGATCGCGATCTAAAGGTGCTCGGCGTAAATATCGTGCGGCTGCGCCCGGTCATCCTCGTCATCTGCACCCTGCTAGTCGCCGCACAGGTCAGCGTCAGCGGAAACATCGGCTGGATCGGACTTGTGGTGCCGCACGTCGCCAGGATGATATTTGGTAGCGACCACTTGCGATCGATGCCCGCTTGTTTCGTGGCAGGAGCCGTTTTTATGCTCGCTATCGACGACGTATCGCGCTCGATCAGCTCTAGCGAAGTGCCGCTTAGCATCATCTCCGCGCTCATCGGCAGCCCGATATTCGCCATCCTCTTAAAAAGGAGCGCCGATGCGAACAGAAGGTAGTTTACTCTCCATCAAGGACGCGGGATTTTTCTACGAAGAGGGCAAATTTCTTTTTAGAAATTTAAGCTTTGAGATTGAGCGCGGTCAAATTTTAGCGATCTTGGGGCTAAACGGTCAGGGCAAAAGCACGCTGATGTCGTGCATGATGGGCATTTTGGACCTCAAAGAGGGACAGCTTAGCACGCAGGCAAAATTTGGCTTTCTGCCGCAAAGCTTTAGCGTGGCGTTTGATTACAGCGTGCAAGACATCGTGGCGATGGGGCGCGTGCGCGATATTTCGCTATTTTCAAAGCCGAGTAAACGCGACGTGCAGATCTGCCTGGACGCGCTTGAGAGCCTTGAAATCTCGCACCTAAAAAACAAGCGCTTCAACTCGCTCTCAGGCGGTCAAAAGCAGCTTGTGCTCTTTGCTAGAGCGATTGCGAGCAAGAGCGAAATTCTGTTTTTGGACGAGCCTGCTAGCGCACTTGATATCAAAAACCAAGACCGCGTGCTAAGCCTCATCGTAAATTTAAAGCAAAAATGTAGCGCCGGCATCGTTTTTACCACGCATCAGCCTAATCACGCCCTTGCGGCGGCGGACCGCACGCTCATCTTAAAAAACGATCTTAGCTACGTTTACGGGCTCAGCGCCGAGGTTTTGAACGAGGAAAATTTAAACGCGCTTTACCGCGTGCGGATGAAAACGGCGGAATTTGACATAGAGGGCGAGCAAATCCCTAGCATCACGCAAATTTTCAGCGCACAGGTGAAGTAGTTTTTAGTATTTTAATCGGCAAATTTGTACTGTGTGTAAAATTTTATGTATTTTTAGAAATTTATACGGTGTAAAATTTGCCGATTTTAAATTTATATCGCTGTTTACGCAGTTTGCGAGCTTTGCGACGTTTATTAAACTACACGTAAGCCGCCCAAATTTATCAGGCGTAAATTCTATTTTTACGCTCGCAATCTTAAATCTACTCTCATTTTACGCACTCAAATTTGACGCAAACGATCT
>CALBNA010000198.1 GCA_937896205.1 uncultured Campylobacter sp.
GCCTTCGTTTAAAATTTCATCCACTTCGCCCGCGTGATTTAGATAATAATCAAATTTCTCTCTCGCGTCTGCAAAATACTCCCAAACCAGCTCGTTTAGATACATCTTAAAGTGTCCGTGCCCTTCGCCGCCTCGCTCATATCTAGCCTGCAAGTCGCGCTGTCCGTCCTCGTCTAAGAATAATTTTGCGATATTATAGACGTTGCAGTTTTGCCACTGCTTAGGCGCTTCAAGCGGCTCGGAGGTCGTCACGATGCTTGAAATTTGCTTTTTTAGCTCTTTGGTGCCGGCAAAAATATCTATCGTGTTGCCGTAGCTTTTGCTCATTTTCGCGCCGTCGGTGCCGGGTACGGTAGCGACGTTTTCATCGACTTTGTACTCGGGCAGGACGAAGAGCTCGCCGTGCTCGTTGTTAAATTTGATCGCGATGTCGCGTGCGATCTCGACGTGCTGGATCTGATCCTTGCCCACAGGCACGACCTGCGCGCCGTACAGCAGGATATCGGCCGCCATCAAAACCGGATAGCTAAAAAGCCCGTGATGCGAGGTTAAGCCCTTTGCGACCTTGTCCTTGTAGCTGTGAGCGCGCTCTAGCAGGCCCATAGGCGTGTATTGGCTAAGTATCCAGTAGAGTTCTAAAACCTCTTTTACGTCGCTTTGCACCCAAAATACGCTCTTTTGCGGGTCGATGCCCAGCGACAAAAACGCGCTCGCCGCCTCATAGGTGTTTTGTTTTAGCTTCCCTGCGTCGGCGACCGAGGTCATCGCGTGGTAGTTTGCGATAAACATAAACATCTCGCTTTGCCCCTGCGCCTCAACCATTTGTTTGATCGAGGCGAAGTAGTTGCCTAGGTGTAGTTTGCCGCTTGGTTGCAAACCCGTTAGTACTCTCATTTTTCTCTCTTTCTTATTGCTACGCGTCGTCTTTTGAGCGTCTTTGAATGAGTTTGCAAAAATTTAGCTCGGCGGACTATATGTCCAGCCTACGCTAAATTTTTACTGCACAACATTCAAATTCATCTCAAAATACTTC
>CALBNA010000199.1 GCA_937896205.1 uncultured Campylobacter sp.
TTGATTGCAATTTATTATATATTTTAATAATATAAGCCGCTAAAGCAACCACAACAACGATTATAGTGATAAACATTTTACTCCTTTTAATTGCATTAGAATGCGCGATTATTGCTTGTTAAGACTTAAATTTACTTAAAAACTTAAAAATTACCTGTCTAAAAATTCAAGTAAGCGTTTATCTGGAAACCAAATATAACCTTACAAACGACACCGCGCAAATTTAACCGCCCAAGCAAGCGGTTAAATTTAAAGCTATTTTCCCTCGCCCGTCAAATTTGAGCGAGAGAAATTTGCGCCCTACTCGGCTGCGGTGCCGGCAGAGGCATCCTCGGCGCTCTCAGGTGCGCTAGACTCGACCTCATCGCTAAAGTCAGCCAAGCTTAGGCGTTTTAGCTGGCGGTAGCGTCTTTGTGCGTCGGCTTTGTTTTTAGCCAGCAGCTCGTCCGCGTGCTCAGGGTTGGTTTTCTTAAGCGAGTTGTAGCGAACCTCGTTTAGCAAAAACTCCTCGTAAAGCGACCAGTCGGGCTCTTTTGAGGTCATTTTGAGCGGATTTTTGCCCTCTTTGATTAGGCGCGGATCGTAGACGTAGGTCGGCCAGTAGCCGCACTTGGTCGCTAGCTCGCCTTGATCGCCGGAGTAGGCCATACCGCCTTTTATACCGTGCGCGATGCACGGCGAATACGCAATCACGAGGCTCGGACCGTCGTAGGCCTCGGCTGCGGCGATGGCTTTTATCGTGTTTGCCTGGCTCGCGTTTGAGTTGATCTGCGCAACGAAGATATTTCCGTAGGTCATCGCGATGTAGCCCAGGTCTTTTTTCTGCATCGGCTTGCCGCTAGCGGTAAACTGCGCTATCGAGCCAGCACGGCTTGATTTTGAGCTTTGGCCGCCGGTGTTTGAGTAGACCTCGGTGTCAAGTACGAGCACGTTTACGTTCTCGCCGCTAGCTAGCACGTGATCAAGCCCGCCAAAGCCGATGTCGTACGCCCAGCCGTCGCCGCCGATGATCCACTGGGATTTTTTGACGAGATATCTTTTTAGCTCTAAAATTTCTTTCACGCCCTCTACGTCTAAATTTTGCTTCAAAATCGGCGTTAAAATTTTAGCGATTTGCGTCGTTTTCTCGCCGTCATTTTTGTGAGCGATCCAGTCGGAGTATAGTGCGGCTAGAGCGTTCGGCGCGGCGTCTTTGGTGCGTAGCATCACGTCTTCTATGCGGTGGCGAAGTGTCTCGACCGCGACATTCATGCCCATGCCAAACTCCGCGTTATCCTCAAAGAGCGAGTTCGCCCACGCTACGCCCTTGCCCTCTTTGTTCGTCGTATAAGGCGTCGAAGGCGCGCTACCGCCGTAGATCGAGCTACAACCGGTCGCGTTTGCTACTATCATACGGTCGCCAAACAGTCTCGTAACAAGCCCGATATAAGGCGTCTCGCCGCAACCAGGGCATGCGCCGTGAAACTCAAATAACGGCTGCGCAAATCCCACGCCCTTGACGCTATCTTTGCTCATTAGGTCGTCTTTGTAGGTTACCTTTTTAAATAGATAATCGGCGTTTTCCTGCTCGTTTTTCTCCATTTCCTCGGCTAGAGGTACCATGACGAGCGATTTTTCCTTGCTCGGGCAGTTTTGGGCGCACAGTTCGCAGCCGGTGCAGTCTAGAGGGCTTACTTGGATTTTATATTTTAGCCCTTTTATCTCTTTGCCTTTGGCGTCTAGGACGTGATCTTGCACGGTTTGCGGAGCGGCGGCGAGCTCGTTTTCATCGATCAGAAACGGTCTGATCACCGCGTGCGGGCAGACGAAGGCGCACTGGTTACACTGGATACAATTTTCCTCGATCCATTTTGGCACCATCACGCCGATACCGCGTTTTTCGTAGGCCGTGGTGCCTGACTTAAAGTGTCCGTCCTCAAAGCCCACAAACGCCGAAACAGGAAGGCTATCGCCCCTAGCGGCGTTGATAGGCTTAACGATTTTTTCTATAAATTCGTCGCCGACGTATTTTTCCTCCGCGCTCGCGTCATCCGTCAAATTTAGCCAGCTAGGATTAACCTCGACTTTAACCAGCCCGTCCGCGCCCATATCGATAGCCTTGTAGTTCATCTCTACGATCGCTTCGCCCTTTTTGGCATAGGCTTTGTGCGCGTACTCTTTCATGTATTTTTGCGCGTCGGCAAACGGTATGATGTCTGCGAGTTTAAAAAACGCCGACTGCATGATGGTGTTCGTGCGGTTTTTTAGTCCGATCTCGCGAGCCAGCTTCGTGGCGTTGATGATGTAGAAATTTACCTTTTTAGCGGCCAAAATTTTCTTTACTTTATTTGGTAGTTTAGCGACCGTCTGCTCGGCATCCCAGATCGAGTTTAGCAGGAACGTCCCGCCCTCGCGGATACCGTCTATGACGTCATAAATTTCAAGATACGCCGCAACCGAGCAGGCTACGAAGTGCGGATTTGAGACGAGATAGGTCGAGCGGATCGGGTTTTTACCGAAACGCAAATGCGAGCGCGTGTAGCCGCCTGATTTTTTACTATCGTAGGCAAAATACGCCTGCGCATAAAGCTCGGTTTTATCGCCGATGATTTTGATGGAGTTTTTATTCGCCCCAACGGTACCGTCCGCGCCAAGTCCGTAAAATAGGCACTCTTTTACGCTCTCGTCGCTTAGCGAAATTTTCTCGCCGACTTTTAGCGAGGTGAAGGTCACGTCGTCCTCGATACCGACGGTAAAGCCGTTTTTAGGCTCACTTAAATTTAAATTTTCAAAGACGGCTAGCATTTGCGCAGGATCGACGTCTTTTGAGCTTAGACCGTAGCGACCGCCCACGATGAGCGGAGCGTCCTCGCGCCCGTAAAATGCGGCTTTTATGTCCATATACAGAGGCTCGCCGAGGCTGCCGGGCTCCTTCGTGCGATCGAGCACGGCGATTTTGCGCACGCTTTTAGGCATCGCGGCGAAGAGATATTTGAGGCTGAAAGGCCTGTAGAGATGCACTTTTAGCACGCCTACCTTCTCACCCTTCGCGTTTAGATGATCGACCACCTCTTCAAGGGCTTGATTGACCGAGCCCATCGAGACGATCACGCGTTGCGCGTCGCTAGCGCCGTAATAGACGAAAGGCGCGTACGATCGCCCCGTGATCTTTGAAATTTCGCTCATATACTCCGCGACGATGTCCGGAAGCGCGTCGTAAAATTTATTGGTTAGCTCGCGCGTCTGAAAATACACGTCGTCGTTTTGCGCCGTGCCGCGAGTTTTAGGATGTTCGGAGTTTAGCGCGTCAGCTCTAAATTTACGCACAGCCTCGCGATCGAGCAAGCGATCAAACTCGGCATAGTCCATCACTTCGATCTTTTGAATTTCATGGCTCGTGCGAAATCCGTCGAAAAAGTGCAAAAACGGCACTCGCCCCTTAATCGCCGCAAGATGCGCGATACCGCCCAGATCCATCACCTCCTGCACGCTGTCGCTTGCGAGCATCGCAAAGCCGCTTTGGCGACAGGCGTAGACGTCTTGATGATCGCCGAAGATGGAGAGCGCCTGCGCCGCAAGCGCGCGCGCCGCGACGTGAATGACGCCCGGAAGCATCTGACCTGCGATCTTGTACATATTTGGAATTTTTAGCAAAAGCCCCTGCGATGCGGTGTACGTCGTCGTAAGCGCGCCCGCTTGGAGTGAGCCGTGCACGGTGCCCGCCGCGCCGCCTTCGCTTTGCATCTCGACTACTTTAACGGGCATGCCGAAGAGGTTTTTCTTGCCCTGCGACGCCCAAATATCGGTGTAATCCGCCATAGGCGAGCTAGGCGTGATCGGATAGATGCCCGCAACCTCCGTAAATGCGTAAGCCGCGTGCGCCGCAGCCTCGTTTCCGTCCATAGTTTTCATTATTTTAGCCATTTTCCGCCTTAAATTTTCTTATGTTTTTTAAAAATCTTTTA
>CALBNA010000200.1 GCA_937896205.1 uncultured Campylobacter sp.
GGCTCGGAGATGTGTATAAGAGACAGATCCTTAATAAGCTCAAAATCATCCCCGCCCGCGACGCTCGCGTCCAGGCCGAAAACCGCCGCGCTCTGAGATAGGTCGATCGCCTTTGCGCGTGCAACGTCGCCGAAAATATCAACTAGCGCGATCTCGTCTGCGATGCCTCTTAGCAAAATAGCGCTAGCCGCGCTTGCGCCTACGTTTCCGGCTCCGATAACTGAAATTTTCATTTTTTTCCTTTTTTATAAAATTTGATTTTGTAAAATTTGATTAAACGTCGCGCTCGGCCTCATCACCGCGCTCGCCTTTTTATCATCCGGTTTGTAGTATCCGCCGATATCGACCTTTCGTCCTTGCGCCGCGTTTATTTGGGCCACGATCGCGCTCTCGTTTTGCGCGAGATTTTGGGCGACGAGTTTAAATTTATCGCCCAGCTGCGTACCGCTAGCGACTAGCTCGCTCGCCCAATAAAGCGCAATATAAAAATGACTCGTGCGTGTATCTAGCTGTCCGACTTCAAACCGCGGGACTTTGTTTTCTTTTAGATAGCGCTCTACGGCCGCATTTAGTGCGTCAGCTAGAATTTGCGCCTCAGGGCTTTGTTTAAAGCCCGCCAGCTGCTCAAGACTAGCGCCTAGAGCCAAAAACTCGCCCAGGCTATCCCAGCTTAGGTGATTTTGCTCTAGTAGCTGCTCAGCAAGCCTCGGTGCGCTACCTCCAGCTCCCGTCTCAAAGATACTTCCGCCCTCTAGCAGAGGCACGACAGAGAGCATCTTAGCGCTGGTTTCAAGCTCCAAGATCGGAAAAAGATCGGTCAGATAGTCGCGCAAGACGTTGCCCGTGACGCTGATGCAGTCCTCGCCGCGTCTGATGATCTCAAGCGATTTTTTGCAAGCGGCCGCGGGAGACAATATCTCTATATCAAGCCCGCTAGTATCGGCACTTGCTAGCTGCGCTCTTACTTTTTTTAGGATTTCTCGGTCGTGAGCTCTGTTTTCATCCAGCCAAAATATCGCCTTTTGCCCCGTGATTTTCGCGCGTTTTAGCGCTAGCTCGACCCAGTTTCGCACGGCGACGTCTTTAACCTGCGTCATCCTAAATATATCGCCCTTTTCTAGCTCAAATTTAAATAAAATTTCGTCTTTTGCATTTAGCACGCACGCCTCGCCCGCTTCGCTCATCACGAAGGTCTTATCGTGACTGCCGTACTCCTCGGCCTTTTTTGCCATCAGCCCGACGTTTGAGACGCTGCCGATTTTAGCGGGATCTAGCGCGCCGTTTTCCTTGATATCTTCGATCGCAGCCTCATAAACGATGGCGTAGGTTTTATCTGGTATCACGGCTTTTGTTTCGCGCAGGGCGCCCTCTTTGTCCCACATTTTGCCGCCGTTTTTTATCATCGCAGGCATCGAGGCGTCGATGATAACGTCGCTAGGCACGTGTAAATTTGTAACGCCTGCAGCCGAGTTTACCATCGCTAAATTTGGCCTTGCGGCATAAATTTCGTCAAATTTGGCTTTGATCTTTTCCTGCGTAGCTTGAGGTAAATTTAAAATCCTCGCAAAAAGGTCTTTTAATCCGTTGTTTTCGCTGAAGTTTACACTTTTTAGCTCATCCGCAAACTCCTCAAAAACTTCCGCGAAAAAAATCTTTACGAAATGCCCGAAAATCACGGGATCGCTCACCTTCATCATCGAGGCTTTTAGATGCACGCTAAATAGCAATTTTTTTGCCTTCGCGTCCGCAATTTGCTCTTTTATAAAAGCGTCTAGCTTACTTGCGCTCATAAAGCTAGCGTCGATTATATCGCCCTTTTCTACCGCTGAATTTTCTTTTAGCACGCGTTTTTCGCCACTTTTTGAGATAAACTCGACGCGTAAATTTTCATCCGCCTCAAAGCCAACCGAACGCTCAGAGGAGTAAAAATCTCCGCCCTTCATGTAGGCGACTTCGGTTTTGCTATCTTTTTCAAAAGGGGTGATTTTATATGGATTTTCGCGGGCATAGCGTTTTACCGCACCGACACATCTGCGGTCTGAGTTGCCCTCGCGCAGCACGGGATTTACCGCGCTTCCTAGCACCTTTGCGTATCTAGCGGCCGCATCTTTTTCCTCCGGCGTTTTTGGCTCGGACGGGTACGGTGGCAGATCGTAACCTTTGGCGCGAAGCTCTGCGATAGCGGCGTTTAGTTGGGGTAAGCTAGCCGAGATATTTGGCAGCTTAATTATATTCGCGCGCTTTTCTTGAGTCAAATTTCGCAGCATCTCCAGATCGTCGCTCACGCGCAGATCAGGCGGCAGCTTGTCGTTAAAAGCGGCGATGATCCGCGCGGCTAGCCCTATGTCGGCCTGGGCTATCTCTATGCCGCCCGCGCGCAAAAACGCCTGCAGGATCGGAAACAGCGAGTAGCTAGCAAGCAGCGGGGATTCGTCGGTTCTAGTGTAGACGATGTCGCTCATCTTTTCTCCTAATTAAATTTCGCAAAATCTTATCCAAATTTATATTAAAACGCCTTTTGGCGTGCTATTTTTGGGAGTTTATCGCGCCCACATGCTCCTCGTACGTAGCGCTAAATTTATGCTTGCCCGTCTTTTTATCCCGCACGAAGTACAAAAACTCGCTCTGCGCGGGCCTTATCGCCGCCCTTATCGCAGCTAATCCCACGGTACAGACGGGGCTTGGCGGTAGGCCTTCGTTTAGATAGGTGTTAAATTTACTCTTGTCGCTTCGTATGCGTTCAGCCGTGACTGTCTCGTGTGAGTAGAGTCCGTAGTTGAGGGTGCCGTCCATTTGCAGCTTCATGCCCTTTTTTAGGCGGTTTTGGATGACGGAGGCCACAAGCGGCATCTCATCCTCATTTGCCGCCTCTTTTTGCACAACCGAGGCCGTCACGAGATACTCTCTCCAGCGCTTTTCGTCGTAGTTTCCAAGTAGCTCGGTAGCCGTTTTTTCGTGGGATTTTTTAGATAAATTTACCAGATGCGCGGCTAGCTGCTCTTCGTTTACGCCAAGGGGCACCTTGTAGGTTTCAGGCACCAAAAAGCCGTCCTCTAGCGGGGCAAATTTGGCGTAAAATTCATTTAGCTTCGCCTCGCTTAAATTTAGCTTTTTTGCGACCTCTTGCAAAAACACAGCCGTCGTTTCGCCCGGAATCAACGTTATTTGCGTTAGGGCCGCTTTTGCGGTCGTGAGCTTGTATAAAAAATCAAGCTTGCTAAGCTTTGCCGCGCCCAGGTCTATCCAGCCTGCTTGCACGTGCCCCATAGTGCGCAAGATCACGGCGTCTAATTTATTTGCGTCCGTATTTTTTTCGCTTAGATATGATATAATCGCGAGCGTACTGCCCTGAGGCACGAAAATGACCTCGCTCACGCTCACCGGGCGGCTAAGATAAACAAGAAAGCTCAGAAAAAATATGAAAATCATCTCGCTGATAATGAAGAAAATTTGGCGCATTTTGATCCCCGCGGTTTTGATATTCGTCATTTTTATAGCCGTCCTAAAACACGGCGCCATGATAGAAAATATCGACGCGGGCGACTTTAAAATAGAGCAATTATATATAAAACTCGATAAAAAAATAATTTTACGCGCGAAAAATATAGAGATACCTAAACAAAGCGCCAAGGATAGCTCCGAGGAAACGCTACTTGACCTCTCCAAAAACATCGTCTGGATCGACAGGCTGTTTGAAGAAATCTTACTCGAGCGCATCAAATTTTTAAACAGCGAGTCCACGCTATTTTACAGAGACGACGTTTTTTATCTAGATAGCCCGTTTTTGGCGGTTAGCTCAAATTTCAAAGACACCGAAGATGGCATAACCGCAAACGTTTATCTACTCGAGTTTAAGGACTTTAACATCACTTTAAGCGGCGTTAGCAATGCCGATTTGAGGCGTCAAATTTACGATTTTAACGGTACGTTTTCCAGTCACGAACTAAACGGAAACGCTACCGTAAATCTCAAAAAAAGCGAGCTAACATACGAGCTAAGCGACATAAACGCGACTAGCCTACGGGGCTTTATGGACGAGCTGGGCGCAAAAACTGGGCTAGATAAAGAGATAAAAAGCTGGATCTACGGCTACATCACGGCGGATAACTACTTCGTAAAATCGCTTCGGGGTAGATTTGACCTAAACAAGCAAGAACCATATCTAAACGAGCTTAGCGCGCAGGGATTTTCTAAAAACGCAAAGGTTAAATTTCACGAAAAGCTACCCGCCGCGACCGCCGAAGGAGTCGATGTCGAGCTAAAGAAGGGTTCGCTGTTTTTCACGCTAAAAAACCCTAAATGGCAGGGTAAAAATCTAAACGGAAGCAGCCTTGAAATATATAAAATTTTCGAGGAAAAAGGCGCCGGGCTCACGCTAAATCTGCAAACCTCGGCCCTCTACGACAAAAGCGTAAACTCCATACTAAAAGCCTACGATATCGAGGTTCCCGTTGAGCAGCTAAGCGGCAAAACGGACGCCAAACTCACGCTTGATATCAAATTTGATCCGCTAGAAGTGACGCCTAAGGGCAAATTTAAGATCACCGGCGGGCAAACTCTGATCGCGGGAGCTAAATTTAACGTCGAAACCGCAGACGTCGAGCTTTTAAACGACAAGCTAAAGGTAAATGCGAAAAATACGGGGATGGACTTTTTTAGCGCGGACGTGGCGGTAGACCTTGATCTAGGCAAGCTCGCAGGCGACATAAACGGCACGCTAAAAGGGCTAAATTTGGCATTTGGCAAGAGCGAAATTTTAAAACTAAACGCAATGCCGTTTGCGGCTAGGCTTGATTTTAGCGGCAAGGATACAAAACTAGATATCGCTTCGCCGGCCGCTGTGGGTTTAAAATTCGGCGCGCAAAACGAGATAAATTTACCCGATGCGCGCGATCTGCTGCCCTACTCGCCGCTGCTAAAAAGCCTACAAATCTCCGAAGGCAACGTAAATATAAAAACCAAAGATTTTGAAAATCTTAGCATAGAAGCTAACGGCGTTAAATTTGAAACTCCGCTACTCAAAAAAGATGGCTCGCCGTATGACGCCGATAGCTTTACCATCGACGTAAACGCAAAAGGCGCAACGGGCAAGAGTAAAAGCGGCGGGCTAATTTTCAAAATCGCTGGCGACAAGACGGAGCTTTTTATAAAGGAGCTTGATCTGGCGCTTAGCGGAGATGAAAATTTGACCGACAAAGACGGCGACATCGAGTTTGAAGCCAAGGGTTCGAAGCTGATTTTAAACGACTTTAACGCGACTCTAGACCTGCTAGCCTACAGCGGCCAGAGTGCGGGCGGGACGGTGAGATTTGACGCAAAGCCCGCTCGCGGCAACTTTTCGCTCGTAAAATCGGACAAAAAATTTGAAATGTGGGCAAACGACATCAGAGGCGAGTTTATCAACTCGATCTTTAACATCAAAAGCTTTGAGGGCGGCAGCTTTAAAATGCGCGTTTTAGGCGGCGGGACGGATGATTTCAAAGGCGAAGTGAGGCTGATCGGCGCCACGCTAAAAGACTATACGTTTTACAACCAGCTTCTGACGTTTTTAAACTCCGTGCCGTCCCTGCTAGTGTTTAAGACGCCGGATTTTGGCGCCGACGGCTATCCGGTGAAATTTGGCAAAATTTTGTTTGAGAAAAAAGGCGATGTGCTAAAGTTTCTAGCCATCGAGCTAGAAAGCTCAAGTGCGGATATCGGCGGACACGGCACGATAAATCTCGCGACCAAAGAGATTGACGTGGATCTGGAGCTAAAGCTGCTAAAAGACGCTAGCTCCATCATAGATAAAATCCCGCTCATAAATCAGATCGTGCTGGGCAAAGACCGCACGCTATCAACCGTTATCAAGGTGCGCGGAACGCTGCAAAAGCCGCAGTACTCGACTCAAATCCTGCAAGACGCGCTACTCTCGCCGTTTAAGATAATCAGAAACGTACTTGAAGCGCCGTTTTTGATATTTGAGTAAATTTGACGAGCGCAAGCGTCTACGCCGCTAGTTTACGGATAAATTAAGCCAAATTTGATACCCCGCGCAGCTAGCCTGTGCAAGGCGTTCGCGGGCTCCTGTCAAATTTATCAAATTTATAGCAAAACAGCACGCGGTTAAATACGGCAAAAATGGTGTCTCGGCACCAAAAACATAAAGCCCAAAATCGCAGCGTCAATAACCGCATAGCAAAAATTTCGCCATTAAAATAGACTAGACTCGCTGCGGATTTTCATAAATTTGCAATCTTTATAGGCCGTGAAAGCCGCAAGCAAAACGCCAAACGTCACTGCAATATTTGGTGCCGCAAAGCCAAAATCGCGCCCGCGTCAAATTTAATAAAAACGGCGCCAAGGCTAGCAAGATAAACCAGGCGTAGATCTAGTACGCAGACACGCCAAATGCGCTCAGGGCAAAAAAACGACCCCTATAAAATTAGCTCGCCGACCGTAGATTTTTGTATGCTTTCTACAAATTTACGGCTAGTTTTGGCGCTCGGCGCTATCTTGCCTAGATTGCGG
>CALBNA010000201.1 GCA_937896205.1 uncultured Campylobacter sp.
GCTCAGCGCCGCCTGCTTGCAGTGTCGAAATTATAAATAAAACCTTCATTCTCTCTCCAAATTTTAATCAATGCACGAAAATTTAATAAATCTTCAAAATTATTGATTTTATAAATTTTGAGCTTTATAATCGCTTAGTTTCCTATCTTTTAAATATCCGCTCATAGCCTAAAATTGCCGCTTCAAAGCGCGTTGCGGCGACATATTTTAAGCTGTTTAGGCGAGCTAGAGGCGAGACTTTTACCTGCGCTCTTTGCACCCGCTCGGCTTGGATATTTGAGTCTGTTAGATCGGTTGGATGCGCGAAAATATCGCTAAAATACATTTTTAAGCCGTTTTGCAAAAGCAAAATTCGCCAAAAATCAGCCACGCAAAGCGCCTTTTTGTGCGTTTGCAAGATCTTTTCCGCCGCGCGCCTATCAAGCACGTAAGCAGCCGCTCGGTAAATCGTGCCGTAAGAGCGCTTTGAGACTAACCAAAAATCATCCTCCAGCTTTTTACCAAATGCGCTAAATCGCCCCTCCAGCCCGTCCTGCGCGCCGCAAATGAGAGCCGAACCCTCGTCCATCTTTGCAGCCGTTTCAAACGCCTTTTTCACCCCGCCCTCGTCTCCGATAACGTCGTCTTCTAAAATGAGCGCAAACCGGGCGTCGCTTTTTAAAAACTCCTCGTAAGCGCGCACGTGAGAGAGCGAGCAACCGACCTCGGACGGGCTTAGCAGCCTGCCGTAAGCCTCGAGGCTAGCTAGCGCGTAGCCATAGTACTCCTTTGCGCTCATAGCCCTGCCGTCGGTCGCCTCGACGAGTTTAAATTCGCCGTAGTTTTTAAACCGCTCTTTTAGCTTTTCTCGGCGCGCCTCGTCGCTTTTTAGCGAGATAACGAATACTAAATTTTTCATCTTTTAAACTTCGATTTGATTTTATTTATCACGATTAGTTGTTCTCTTTTGTCAAATATCAAAAATAGGCTCGCGGCGTAACCGAGCGCAAGCAAAACCGCCGAATACGCGGCAAATTCGCCCCAGCTTGAAATTTGCACGAAATTTCGCAGCCAAAAAAACAGTCCGCAAACGGCCGCGAAAACGGCTAAATTTTTAAAATAAACGCCGTAAAAAGTCGTAAGCGGCAAGCTCAAATTTAATGCGGCGTTTATAAGGTCAAATCCCAAAATGCGCACCGAATAAAGCGCGGCGCCGACGGCAACCATGCCGTAGATGCCGTAGTCCGTAAATTTAAGCACGGCAATCTGCGCCAAAATCGTGCCGGCACCCAAAATGGTGTTTGCTATCGCGGGACGTTTTAGTTTATTTGTCGCGCTGTCGAGATTAAAAAGCGAAAAAACATAGCTAATAAATATAATCGGCACCAGAGTTATCATCGATAGATTATAGATTAGGCTTATCTCGTCCGCGCTTTTAAACGGTAGCCAAAGCGTGTAAAATTCGCACCCAAACGCCACGAAAATAGCTGCCGGCACACTCATAACAAACGCCGTAACTCGCATCGAAAATTTAGCCTCCGCAACAAGCGCGGTCAAATTTGACTTAGAGTAGTGCTCGACGAATTTTGGCGCAAATATCGCGCTAAGCTGTGCCACGAAGCTCTCCAAAATGATCGGAGCCGCCTTTGAAACGGCTAAAATTCCCGTCGCGTTCGCGCTTAAAAATATGTTGCAGATAAACAGATCCATACCGCTCATAAGCACGCGGTTTAGGGCGTTAAAGCTATTATAGACGCCCGATTTTAGCAGCTCTTTGATCCGCGCAAAGTCAAATTCGCGCGGGTTAAATTTAAGCTCCGGAGTGATACGGCGCGAAACCCAAACGCTCGTAAAAAACACAAAGAGCGACGCAACTAAAGCAGAGATCGCGATATAGGCGATCATCGGTCTGAAAAAATAAAAAAGCGCTACGATGAGAGCGGCTAAAATAGCGCTAGACGCGGCGTTGCGAACCGAGATGATGTAGAGCTTGTTTTTGATAAACATCGAGACGCTGATGACGCCGTTAAAAAGCCCGACGCAAAAATTTATAAAATAAAACGCGAAAGTAAGCCGCACGTCGCCTAGCAGCGCGTCGCTCACGTTTAGCACGCTTTGCAAATTTAAGATAAAAATACCCGCGCCAAGCAAAATAAGAACGCAAAAAAAGATATTTACGACTAGAACCGACGAGTAGTAGGAGTTTGCTGCGCGGATGTCGTCTCTATGCCACTCGTACGCGACGAAGCGGCCGCTAACGGAGTTTATCGCAGCAGTCACGACTAGGGCGTAAGCCACGATAGCGTTTGACAGCCCGACAAAGCCGTAGGCTTCGTTGCCTAGGCTCTTTAGGATGTAGGGCGTGAGGAAAAAATTTATCCCCATCGAGACGATAAAAACGACGATGGAGCTGATCAAATTTACGAGCATTACAGCCTTGCGTCGGCGTTTTCGTAGACGTTTTTAATATCGTAAACGAGAGCTTTGCTAAATTTTAACCCTTTAAATTTATCGTGTGCGACGGCGATCACGACGCAGTCGTAGTCCGCCTCGTCAAAGCTTTTTAGCGGCGCGATACCGTATTCGCGCTTTACCTCGGCTTCGTCCGCCCACGGATCGTAGACGTCCACGCGGCAACCAAAATCCCTAAGCTCCTCGATCACGTCTATCACGCGCGAGTTGCGGATATCCGGGCAGTTTTCTTTAAACGTAAGCCCAAGCACCAAAACGCGAGCCGAATTTATCAAAACGCCCCTTTTTATCATTAGTTTTACAACCTGGTCGGCGGCATATTTGCCCATATTGTCGTTGATGCGGCGTCCGGCTAGGATCATTTCCGGATGAAAGCCAAGCTCCTGCGCCTTGTGTGTGAGGTAGTACGGATCCACGCCGATGCAGTGGCCGCCCACTAGCCCAGGACGGAAATTTAAGAAATTCCACTTCGTACCCGCCGCCTGCAAAACGGCGTTCGTGTCGATGTTCATCTTGTTAAATATCATCGCAAGCTCGTTCATAAAAGCGATGTTTATATCGCGCTGCGTGTTTTCGATGACTTTGGCTGCCTCGGCGACCTTGATAGTAGGCGCTTTGTGAGTGCCCGCCGTGATGATCGAGCGGTAGACCTCGTCGACCTTTTCGGCGACTTCCGGCGTCGAGCCGCTAGTGATTTTTTTGATTTTAGTTACGGTGTGCTCTTTGTCGCCCGGGTTTATGCGCTCAGGCGAGTATCCGCAGAAAAAGTCCTCGTTAAATTTAAGCCCGCTTTGCTCAAGTAGCGGCACGCAAATCTCCTCCGTAACGCCCGGATACACCGTGCTTTCATACACGACGATATCGCCCTTTTTTAGCACCTTTGCGACGCTTTGCGTGGCTTTTATAACCGGCGTCAAATCTGGGCGCTTATTTTTATCTATCGGCGTCGGGACGGTAACGATAAAAAAGTTGCAATCTCTAATATCGTCCAAATTTAAGCTAAATTTCATACCGTTCTCTATCGCTTTTTTCATCTGCTCGGTGCTTAGCTCTAGCGTGCGGTCATACCCGCTTTTGAGCTCCTCTATGCGGGCGGCATTGACGTCAAAGCCCGTGACTTCGTATTTCTCGCTAAATGCAGCCGCCAAAGGCAGCCCGACGAATCCTAGTCCGATAACGGCTATTTTCATTTATTTTTCCTTTTTAATTTTTTTGGTTCTATCGTTTTTACGCGTTCATACATTCTTATTTCCGCGCCTACTCCTTGCGGAGTTATGATTTTAACGGGGCTAACGCCAGGTAAAATTTGAGTGAATTCGTAATAAACCCGCCTCTTTTTCTTTCCGTCCTTGCAAAGCATCATCGTTTGCGCCAGCTCGTCACCGCCGCTAAATTCATAATAAATCCCGCGCGCGTCCTCTTTTTCCTCGAGCTTTCCGCCTAGCAAAAAGGCAAAGTTGCAGTCGATTTCTATCTCTTTAAAAAAAGCGACTTCGTATTTAAAATAATCAGGCGGCATCTTTGAAATAGGCAGCTCGAAAATATTTTCCTCGGTTTTCGCCGCGTTTTCGCCAGCCAAAAGCGCAAACGGCAGCGCGCAAGCCGCGATAAAAAGTAAAATTTTCCTCATGATTTCACTCCGATTTGAAAATACTTAAAGCCCAAATTTGCCAGATTTTTCGCGTCGTATTGATTGCGCCCGTCAAAGATCACGGCGTTTTTTAGCCGCTGCTTCATCTCCATAAAATCAGGCGACCTAAACTCGCTCCACTCGGTCACCAGCGCAAGCGCGTCGGCGCCGTTTAGCGCGTCGTATTTATTTGGGGCGAATTTTAAATTTGAGTTAGGTAGATATTTTTTGGCTTCGTTTACGGCTTTTGGATCGTAGGCGACGACGTTTGCGCCCGCGTTTTCTAGCGCTTTTATGAGCACTAGCGAGCTAGCCTCGCGCATATCATCGGTATTTGGTTTAAACGCTAGCCCCCAAATCGCCACCGTTTTTCCGCTCAAATTTCCGCCGAAAAATGCTGAAATTTTTTCAAAAAGCACCGTTTTTTGCGCCGCGTTTCTAGCCTCCACCGCGCTTAAAACCTTCGGCTCAAAACCGTTTTGTCTGGCGGTGTAGATGAGCGCCTCGACGTCTTTTGGAAAACAGCTACCGCCGTAACCGCAGCCAGGATATATAAAGCTATAACCGATGCGAGAGTCGCTGCCGATGCCTTTTCGCACCAAATTTACGTCCGCCCCCACGCGTTCGCAGATACCCGCGATCTCATTTATGAAGCTGATTTTGGTCGCCAGCATCGCGTTTGCGGCGTATTTGGTCATCTCTGCGGACTTTACGTCCATGGTGATAAAGCGGTCGTGATTTTTCATAAAGGGCGCGTAAAGCTCGCGCATGACGCTTTGCCCCCACTCGCTACTAGCGCCCACTACGACGCGATCGGGCTTTAAAAAGTCCTCGACTGCCGCGCCCTCTTTTAAAAACTCGGGGTTTGATACGACTTCAAATTTGACGTCCAGGTTTCTTTTTTTTAACTCGCTAGCTATCACTTCGGTTACCTTTTCCGCAGTGCCCACGGGGACGGTTGATTTATCTACGACGATTAGAGGCGAGGTTAAATTTTGTCCGATACTTTTTGCGACTTCTAGCACGTAGCGCAGATCTGCCTGCCCGTCCGCGCCCATAGGCGTGCCCACTGCGATAAATAGCACGCTAGCGTGCGCCAAGGCCTCTTTTATATCGACGCTAAATTTGAGCGCGCCGTTTGCCGTGCACTCGGCCACGATCTCTGCAAGCCCCGGCTCATAGATCGGTATGATGCCGTTATTTAGCGCGTTTATCTTGGCTTCGTCCACGTCCACGCATATGACATCGTTGCCCATTTTAGCTAGGCACGCGCCGCTAACTAGCCCCACGTAGCCAGTGCCTACGACTGCGATCCTCACAGCCTCTTCTCCCAGTCAAGCGCGGTTTTTATGATGAGCGCGAGATCCTCTCTCTTAGGCTGCCAGTTAGTTAATTTTCTTATCTTTTCTGGCTTTGCGATGAGGCACGCTGGATCGCCGTCTCTACGAGGCGCGCTAATTACTTTAAAATCAACCCCGCTTACTTTTTTAGCCGTTTCTATAACCTCTTTCACGCTAAAGCCGCGGCCGTAGCCGACGTTAAAGATTTCGCTTTTTTCAT
This sequence comes from uncultured Campylobacter sp., assembly GCA_937896205.1. GTDB lineage: Bacteria > Campylobacterota > Campylobacteria > Campylobacterales > Campylobacteraceae > Campylobacter_A. The sequence continues at coordinate 5,642 of CALBNA010000201.1, forward strand.
GTTCATTTAGATACTCTAGCGCGCTTAGATGCGCGTCGGCTAGGTCGCTCACGTGGATATAGTCTCTCACGCAGGTGCCGTCTGCGGTAGGATAGTCGCTGCCAAAAATTCCCATACTCTCGCGCTTGCCCAGAGCCGTCTGTGTCGCGACTTTGATTAGATGCGTGGCGTTTGGATAGTTTTGCCCGATAAGCCCCTCCTCGTCGGCACCCGCGACGTTAAAGTAACGCAAAATCGCAAATTTGAAATTTTCATTTGAGGCGGCGTAGTCTTTGATGATCCACTCGCTCATTAGCTTGCTTCGGCCGTACGGGTTTATCGGATTTGCCGCGGTTTGCTCATCGACCTCTCCGATCTCTGGCTCGCCGTAAACCGCCGCAGTGGAGCTAAAGATAAATTTATTTACGCCGTACTGCTTACAATAGGTCAAAATTTTAGCGACGTTTGCGGTGTTGTTTAGGTAGTATTTTAGCGGATCTTGAGTGCTTTCAAAAACCTCGATAAATGCGGCGAAATGAATAATCGCGTCAAATTTGCCCTCCGCAAAAATCCCGCTTAGATCATCCTCTAAATTTGCCTTTACGAACTTAAATTTACCGATTTTTTCAAGCGCGTCAAGCGCCTTTGTAGTGCCTTTGCAGAGATTATCCACGACCGTTATCTCGTGTCCGCCTTGCTTTAAAAGCGCCTTTAGCACGTGAGAGCCGATGTAGCCAGCTCCGCCTGTTATTAAAATTTTCAAGTTTAAGCCTTTCATAAAAAAGTGGTTAATTTTATCAAAAATAGAGTAAAGCAAAAGTAAAGCAAGGTTAGTTTTTAAATTTTGCCTAAAAGCTGCAAAATGGATATCTATCTTTAGAAATTTAAAATATACTTACAATCTGTTTTAAATTTAATCTTTATAATTCCTCATCTACAAAAAAAAGGATAAAAATGAATGTTTCAATCTTAAATTTACTACCGATAAAACAAGGCGGTGACGCAAAAGCTGCCATAGATGCGGCCCTCAGACTGGCTAAATTTGCCGAAGATATCGGCATAAAGCGCTACTGGGTCGCAGAGCATCACAATATGAAAAACTTAGCTAGCTCAGCCACGCAACTCCTCATCGCACACATTTTAGAGCACACAAAAAGCTTGCGTGTGGGCTCTGGCGGCGTGATGCTGCCAAACCACAGCCCCTACTCTATCGCAGAGCAGTACGCCACTCTTGAGACGCTATATCCAAACCGCGTCGATCTTGGGCTAGGCAGAGCTCCAGGGACTGACCAAGAGACAGCTGCAGTGCTTAGACGTGGCGCAAGAGAGATGGAATTTAACATGCAGATAAACGAGCTAATGGGCTACTTTAACGCCAAAAGAGCCGTAAAAGCCTATCCAAAAATAGACAAAATTCCGCCTATTTACATACTTGGCTCAAGCATATATAGCGCATACGTGGCGGCTGAGTATGGCCTGCCTTACGCCTTTGCGTCGCACTTTGCACCACGTGCGCTAGAAAAAGCGGTAGAAATTTATCGTCAAAATTTCAAACCATCGTCCTTTTTAAAAGCGCCCTATGTCATCGCAGGAGCAAATGTGATAATAGCTCAAAGCGACGAGCTAGCAAAGAGTTTAGCAACTACGCAGACGCAATTTTTCTTAAACATAGTAACTGGCGAAAAAGAGTATTTGCAGCCACCCAAAAAAGATAACGACGAGGTCTTTGCCATAAGTGGCAAGGCAGGCGCGCAGGCTCCACATTTTGGGCCGATCGACTTTAGGCAGATAGAGCTAAAAAATAGAGAAAGAAGCGTCACAGAAGAGATGATGGCGTGCTCTTTTATAGGCTCAAAGCAAAGCGTTAAAGAGCAAATTTTAGAGTTTCAAAACGCACTAGCAGTCGATGAGATCATGGCGCAAAGCTTCATTTTTGATGAAAAGGCACAGCTTGACTCTTTTGGGGCGTTAAAAGAGATCGCGGATCAAATTTAGTCCTCTCTAATCCTTAAAAATATAGGAAATCTTGGCTTGCCGTTAGCCGTTAAATTTTGAAATTTATATGTGATGATAGAGCCTATCTTTGGGGGATCTTGACGATTTTTGTCGCTTAGTCCCGAGCCTATTTTAAAGATAGCGCCCTCTTTTGGCTCGCCCTCTTTGCCACCAAGTGCTTTGCAGGTAAGCGAGCCAGCAAGATTTGCGTATTTACCGCTGCCTTTATTCACGGCGATAACCCTACACTCGGCGTCTTTAAATTTTTTATATTTCAGCGCGTTTTTACTTCGTTTTCGCTCGTATGGCGCGTTTGGTTCGCGCACGACGGCACCCTCGCCGCCTTTTGCGATGACGGCATCCGCAAATGCCTCAAATTCAGCATTATCTTTTACTTTTACTTGTTTGATTATCTTTAAATTTTGCCCAGCTTGCGGATTTTGCAAGATAAATTTTTCAAGCTCGCTAAGCCGCTCTAAAAGTCCGCCACCTGCCTCAGGTACGTCAAAAACATAAAATTTGATCTCGCTCCACGCCGTGGCGCTCGGCATTTTATCCATCACGATCGATTGGATTTTTTCAAATTCGCCCTGCGCGGTGTAAAGCTCGCCGTCAAGCGAAAAAGGCGGAAAATGCAAGCTCCAGCCCTCTGGCGCGGCTAAAATTTTGCCGTTTCTAGATAGCAAATTTCGCCCGTCCCAGTAGGCGCGCACGCCGTCTAGCTTCTCGCTAGCTAGCCAGCCGCCGACGTTTTGGCCTTTGTATTCGCTAAGTTTTAAAAGCTCAAATTTAGCGTTTTTATCGGCATCTGCGCTCACCGCGCTGCTTATATTT
>CALBNA010000202.1 GCA_937896205.1 uncultured Campylobacter sp.
ACGGTCTCGTGGGCTCGGAGATGTGTATAAGAGACAGGGGCTGATTTTAGCTAAAAATTTATTTAGATATCTTGAAGTAGACTATTTCATCGCGTTAAATTTGGCTTTACGGTTGCAGCTAAAATTAAAAAACCCGCGTCAAATTCGCGGGTTAAATTTAGCGTTTTAGCTCGATTGCGCGCTGGAGCATTTCGTTGCTAGTCGTGATACTCTTGGCGTTAGCGTCGTAGGCTTTTTGCGTGACGATGACTTCCGTCAGAGCCTGCGCTAGATCGACGTTTGACTGTTCTAGCGTGCTGCTAGCCAGTTTGGCGCCGTAAATACTTTTGCCACCTGCGTCTTTATAGAAAAAGGCCGCGCCGGAATTCGCGCTTTGCGAATAGATATTATCGCCCATTTTTGCAAGTCCCTGCTCGTTTTGGAAGTGATAGAGAGCAACTTTGCCGACGGAGCGGACTTGGCCGTTTGTAAACTGCGCCAAGATGTTTCCTGAATCGTTGGTGTAATAATCCTTTAAAATACCCTCTCGTACGCCGTCTTGAGCGATCGATATGCTTTTGGCTTGAGACGTGCTAGTGACGCCTGAGTAAATTTGACCCGCAGCCACGGGGGTGCCGAAGTCTAGCTCGATTTGCGAGCCGTTATTATCTAGGGTGCTTAGAGTAGAGCTAACAAGCCTACCATCGTGGTCGAAATTTAATTCGCCGTTAGCGTTTGAGATCGTTGCGCCACTTGCGTCTTTTACGGTCGCCGCCGCATCCCAAACCGTACCGTTAGCGCCCTGAGGTACGCGTTTTGTTAGCGTTAGTTCAAGTTTATTTTTAGTACCGTCCGCATTTAAAAGCTCGGTTACGAATTTTTCTTGATTTGCCGCTTCTTTAGTCGTGTTTATTTTTGCGGTCAAATTTGGGGCGGTCGTTAGGTCAAAATCCCTTTCAAATTTTTGACTTATGCTCCAGTTGCCGTTTTCGTCGATCGGAGCGCTAAATTCAGCCGTTTTGCCGTTCGCGTCGGTTACCGTTACGGTTACTAGATCGCCTTTTCTAGGGCGGGTTATCGTATCGTCAGCCGTGACTCGCCCGCGTAAATTTATAGTTCTAGAGGGGTTATCTATGCTGCTATTATATGTAGCGTTATCGACTGGCAAAGTGGTTGGCTCGGTTTTAAAAGATGAGTCGAGATTTCCTTTAAAGGTTACCTTTGAAGTCGGTTTGGTTGGTAGATACAAAAACTCCGGTAGGCGAATTTTGCCCTGAGAGCCGATGTCGCCGACGTCAAGGTCTGTAGTGTCGGCGCCCAGAGTGTAGGCTTGCGTGACTGCGGCTCGTCCGTTAACTCTACCGAAAGCCTCTATCGCGCCCTGGCTTGGAGTGACTTGTGTTAGCGTATTTTGCGTGCCTAGGACGTAGTTGCCTTGATTTGTTACGAGATATCTTTCTTTATCTACGCCAAAGCTGCCGGCACGCGTATAGTATGTGCCAGAGCCGTTCGTTACGCCAAAAAACCCCTTGCCGCCGATCGCCATATCTAAGACGTTATCGGTTTTCATAAACGGGCCCTGCTTGTAAAAGCTAAGCGCCGTCGTCATGCCCGTCGCGCCCAGTCCTACTTGGTCCTGCGTCGGATTATTGCCCGCGGCAAAGGATGTTTGATAAAAAATGCTCTTAAATTCGGGTATCGAAGCGGTAAAGCCGACGTTGTTTATGTTGGCGATGTTGTTCGCCCAAACATCCATGCTAAATCCCTGCGTTTTGACGCCGCTAACGCCGTTATACAGGCTTCTTACCATCGTCCTATCCTTTTTTCGGCTCGGTAAATTCTTTTACTTTGTCGATACTGACGTATTGTCCGCCGACCTTTACCTGCGCGATACCGTCGATAAATTTGACGCCTTCTACGAGATAGTTGCCTACGCCGCCGTTTTTGACGTTGCCCGCCGCATCCGTGTAGCTGATCTCGACTGTATATGAGCCGGCTCTGGCATCGTTACCCGCGTTATCCTTGCCGTCCCACTCGAAGGTATTGGCTCCGGCGCTAGCTTGGCCGAATTCTAGCTTTCTTACGAGTTTACCGGTGCCGTCTTTGATATTTATCGTGCCGCCTTTTGCCGCGCTTTCTAAAAATCCCGCAAATTTGACGCCCGCGCCTTCTTCTTTTACGATGCCGCTATCGCCGATTTTAGCCATCTTGCCGAGTACTCCGACAGCGTACATATTTGTGCTATTTTTTAGCTGGTCGGCTAGCTTTTGCATCATTTTGTTCGTGTTTTCTTGCATTTCAAGCGAGGCTAGCTGGCTAGTTTGGGTTAGCATTTTTTCCGTATCCATCGGGCTTGTCGGGTCTTGATATTGAAGCTCGGTCAAAAGAAGTTTCATAAAAGCGTCCTTGTCTAGCTGGGCATTTGGATTGGTGCCTGCGGCCTTTTGTAGGGCGTCCGCCGATTTTTTAGCGGCTTGGTTGTTTACCGTAAAGTTATTGGTTTCTAGTCCGTTTGACATCTTTTATCCTTATAAATTTTTATATCTCAAGCAAATTTGATTCCAAATTTACACGTAGCGTGGAACGACGAGCTCTAAACGAGGCGCGGACGGTTCGCTTTGCTCGGCGTCGTCTGAGCTAAATTTGGAGCCTTTATAGCTTTTTTGCCCTTGCTCTTTTTTGGGCTGATTTTGATCGCTAAAGTTCATCTCAAGCTCAGTAAAGCCCATATTTACGAGGCTGTTTTTAAACTCGGCCTGATTTTGTAAAAACAGGTTCATCGTCTGCGTATTTGAGTTGAAATTTATGTGCAGATTGTTGCCGCGATTTACCATCGTGATCTCGACCTCGCCCAAATTTAGCGGATTTAGCGTGATGTTAAAGCGCATGAAAGGCGATTTGTAGGCCGCGACCTGCTCTTTCAAATTTGAGCTAAAGTTGTCAAACGTCTCGCGCACGGCCTGGAAATTTCTGCTTTGCGCCTTGGCGTTTGAGATGACGTCTTTTACCATCGCGTTTAGTTCGCTATCGCTATTTTGATTGCTATTTTGCTCGGTTTGCTCGCCTTGATCTTGTTCTCTTTCCGGATACAAAAGAGACTGCAAATTTACCCGT
>CALBNA010000203.1 GCA_937896205.1 uncultured Campylobacter sp.
GGGTAAGCGCTGTGCGTATTGTTTTGATTTTCGCGTGGGAAATTAAGCCAAAAAGGCGCTTGAGCTAGGCGAAAAATCTATCACCACGACGCTGCTGATGAGCCCGAAAAAGGACTTCTCGCAGCTTGAATCCGCGCTAAATAAGGCTGCGGGGAAATACGGCCTTGAAACCTTTGCCGTGGACTACCGCGCTGGCGGCGGCACGAACGCGCAGTTTGAGCTTGCTAAAAAAGATAAACTCTATCATCAAAACTACTGCGGCTGTATTTTTGGGCTCAGCAAGCAGCGCGAGGCGCAAAAACTGCCGCTTAGCGAGCTGATGAGCGAGATTAGCGGGCGAGTGATGCCAGGCGGCATCGAGGAGCGGCTGGAGCTTTATGAAAAGGTGCGCAAGTGCGAGGAAAATGGCGTGAAATTTCATCTGTCGCGAAAATATTTTCTAAACTACCGCTTGCTGCGCGCCTACGTCAAATTTGGCGGCTCGGTCGTGCCGTCGTATTTTTTGCTCTACTCGCATTTTAAGCGCGAAAACGTCAAATTTAGCGTGGGCGAGGCGGCTCAAATTTGCGACGAGCTGCGAGACGGCGTGACGCTGCTAAATTTAGTCAAATTTAACGAACTCTCAGGCGAAAATTTCGCTAGCGTAAACGAGCTTTGTCGCCGGCCTATCGCCGTGTTGCACGAGCTGGAAATCCGCCGCGAGCTGTGCGGAGAATTTAGCCAAAATCCTATAATCGTGCTGGATGAAATTCGCGCGGGCAGGTACGAAATCTACGCTAAAGACGAGCTTTATAACGATAGTCGCGAGGTTTTGGTAACGCAAATTTGAGCTAAATTTAGCGCACGCGGAATAAAAGACGGATGCCAAAAATTTAGAGGCTAAATTTTGCCCCGACCAAATCAATAATCTTTTTCTTAGCAAAATTTGGCTAAAATCGGCTTTAAATTTTACTCACAAGGTTTAAAGTGATCGACATCGTTGAAATCCAAAAAATACTCCCGCACAGATATCCTTTTCTGCTCATCGACCGAGTGACCGAGCTCGAGCCTGCCAAACACATCGTGGCGTACAAAAACGTCACGATCGGCGAGCCAGTATTTCAGGGGCACTTCCCAGGCCACCCGATATACCCTGGCGTGATGATCATCGAGGGTATGGCGCAGGCCGGCGGCGTGCTCGCGTTTAAGAGCATGAGCGACGAGCATCAAGCAAACATCGAAAATAAAGTCGTTTATTTTATGAGCATCGACGGAGCGAAATTTCGCCACCCGATACGCCCGGGCGATAGGCTCGAGTACCGTCTCGAAGTGCTAAAACACAAAGGCAATATCTGGGTGCTAAAAGGCGAAGCCTACGTGGACGGCACGCTAGCGTGCGAAGCCGAGCTAAAAGCTATGATCGTAGATAAATAAGCGAGCCAAAATGAGAAATATCCATCCGCAAGCCGTCGTCGAGGACGGTGCGAAGATCGGCGAGGACGTAACGATCGAGGCCTATGCCTACGTCAGCAAAGACGCCGTGCTAGGCGACGGCGTACTCGTAAAGCAAGGCGCTAGGATCGTGGGCGACACGCATATCGGCGAGGGCGGTAAAATTTACAGCTACGCCATCGTGGGCGATATCCCGCAGGACGTGAGCTACCGCGCCGAGGAAAACACCGGCGTTCGCATCGGTAAAAACGCGACGATCCGCGAGTTTTGCACGATAAACTCGGGCACTCACAAAGGCGACGGGATCACGCGTATCGGCGATAACGCGTTTATCATGGCCTACTGTCACGTCGCGCACGACTGCATCATAGGAAATAACGTCATCCTAGCAAATAACGCGACTCTTGCCGGCCACGTGGAGCTTGGAGACTACAGCGTCGTGGGCGGAATGACGCCTATACATCAGTTTGTGAGAGTGGGTGAGAGCTGCATGATCGCGGGCGCTAGCGCGCTATCTCAGGACGTTGTGCCGTTTTGCCTGGCTGAAGGCAACCGAGCCTACATCAGAAGCTTAAATTTGGTCGGTATCAGGCGCAGGTTCGACAAAGACACGGTCGAAGAGATAAACAGAGCGTATAAATTTTTATTTAGAAAAAGCGGGGATCTAAAAGCCGCGGCTAGCGAGCTTTTAGCGGGCGCAACGAACGAACAGGTGCGAAAAATGTGCGAATTTATCCTAAGCACTAAGCGCGGTATCCCATTAGCAAAAGGAAGAGAATAATGGCGAGAAAATGTAATTTTTGCGGCGAGATAGAGTCTGCCGAGAGGAGACTGCTGGCCGATATAAACGGGACTTCGTTTATATGCGAGCACTGCATCACCGCTGCTTACAAGGTGCTTTACGGCGAGGAGAGCCGCGAGCAAGAAAAAGAAGAGCGAACTAGAGACTATCAAAATTTGACGCCAAAAGAGCTAAAGGCGGTGCTAGATAACTACGTCATCGGTCAAGATAAGGCCAAAAAGGTCTTTAGCGTCGGCGTTTATAACCACTACAAAAGAATTTTTAGAAAAGGCGAGATAGAAGACGATACGGAGATATCAAAATCAAATATCTTGCTCGTCGGCCCTACTGGCAGCGGCAAGACGCTGATGGCACAGACGCTGGCTAAATTTCTAGACGTGCCTATCGCTATCTGCGACGCGACGAGCCTAACTGAGGCCGGCTACGTCGGCGAAGACGTGGAAAATATCCTAACTCGCCTTTTACAAGCTGCAGACGGCGACGTAAAGCGCGCCGAGCAGGGCATAGTTTTTGTCGATGAGATAGATAAGATCGCCAGAATGAGCGAAAACCGCTCGATCACGCGCGACGTGAGCGGCGAGGGCGTGCAGCAGGCGCTTTTAAAAATCATCGAGGGCAGTCTCGTAAATATCCCTCCAAAAGGCGGCAGAAAGCACCCTAATCAGGAATTTATCCAGATAGATACTTCAAATATCCTATTCGTCTGCGGCGGCGCGTTTGACGGCCTGGCCGACATCATAGAGCGCAGGATCGGTAAAAACGTGCTGGGTTTTGGTCAAGACAAACGCTCTAAAGGCGATAGGGAAAATTTGCTAGACGCGCTTGAGAGCGACGATCTGGTGCATTTTGGACTCATTCCCGAGCTCATCGGTAGGCTTCACGTTGTGGCCACGTTAAATAAAATCACCGAAGACGATATGGTGCGAATTTTAACCGAGCCTAAAAACGCGATCTTGAAGCAATACCAAAAGCTTTTTGCGATAGATAGGGCAAATTTAAAATTTGACGATGAAGCTCTAAAAGAGATCGCAAGGCTAGCCATTGAGCGAAAAACGGGAGCCAGAGGGCTACGAAGCATAATGGAAGAGGTGATGACAGATATAATGTACGAACTGCCGGAGCTTGCCGGCTACGACGTGGTGATCACCAAAGAGGTTGTAAACGGCAAAGAAAAGCCGATTTTCGTAAAAAACAATAAAATAAGCGCATAAGGATACAGATGATTTTAGACCAACTAATAGGATTTTTTTCAAGCGATATGGGTATCGACCTAGGCACGGCAAATACGCTAGTTCTAGTAAAAGATAAAGGTATCATCATAAACGAACCGTCGGTCGTCGCGGTACAACGCGAAAAATACGGCAAGCAAAAAATATTAGCCGTCGGCCACGAAGCAAAAGAGATGGTGGGTAAAACTCCGGGCGACATCGAGGCGATCCGTCCGATGAGAGACGGCGTTATCGCGGATTTTGATATGACGGAAAAGATGATCCGCTATTTCATAGAAAAAACCCACCGCAGAAAGAGCTTCCTGCGCCCTCGTATCATCATCTCAGTGCCTTACGGCCTAACTCAAGTCGAGCGTAAAGCCGTGCGCGAGAGTGCGCTAAGCGCGGGGGCTAGAGAGGTATTTTTGATCGAGGAGCCTATGGCTGCTGCTATCGGAGCAAATTTGCCAGTACGAGAACCGCAGGGAAACCTAGTAGTCGATATCGGCGGCGGCACGACGGAGATCGGCGTAGTATCTCTAGGCGGTTTAGTTATCAGCAAGTCTATCCGCACCGCTGGCGATAAAATCGACATGAGCATCGTAAACTACATAAAAGAAAAATACAACCTCCTAATCGGCGAGCGTGCGGGCGAGGATATCAAAATCTCCGTCGGCTCGGCGATTCAGCTTCCCGAGGAGCTTAGCATCGTAGTAAAAGGTCGCGACCAAATCAGCGGCCTACTAAGCCGCGTGGAGCTAACGAGCGAGGACGTACGCGAGGCTATGCGCGAACCGCTAAAAGAGATCGCCGACGCCCTAAAAACTGTACTTGAGATGATGCCGCCTGATCTTGCCGGCGATATCGTGGAAAACGGTATCGTGCTAACCGGGGGCGGAGCGCTGATCCGCGGACTTGATAAGTACTTAAGCGATATCGTAAAACTTCCGGTTTTCGTTGCTGACGATCCGTTGCTAGCCGTGGCCAGAGGCACCGGCAAGGCTCTTGAGGAGATTAAATTTTTACAACAACTCGTAAATGAAGAGTAAAATTTTATTCGTCGCTCTTATCGGCGCGCTGGTATTCTTTTCGCTTGATAGAGGCGCGCTGATCTCCGGCTATGTAGTGAATTTAAACAACCGCGTAGTAGCCGCCTACGACGACGCGGTCAAATTTGTAAAAGACGGCGTAAACGAGCATTTTAGGCAGCGCGAGGAGATAAAGCAGCTTCGCGCTCAAAACGCCGAACTAGAAAAATCGGCGGCTCTGCTCTCAAGCTTTGCAAAAGAGCTAAATGAAATTTTGGTCGATAAAAACTCGACCGCCTACGAGCCTAGAGTCCAGCTCGTGCGGGCGCTTAGCTATGTAAATATCAGCGACTACGACAAGGTCTGGCTGGATAAATTTAGCGGCTACGACGAGTCTAAAATTTACGGACTCATTTATCAAGGCAAGAGTGCGGGTATCGTCGTGAGCAAGGACGGAAATCCAATGGCCTTGCTGCAAAACGATCCAAAAAGTATATTTGCCGTATCAATCGGCGAAGAAAAGATCCCAGGCATAGCGCACGGGAGCAAAGACGGAATAACGGTGAAATTTATCCCCCAGTGGCTCAGTCCAAAAGAGGGCGATGAGGTCGTCACGAGCGGGCTTGACGGGATATTTTTCAGCGGGATTTCAGTGGGCAAGGTCACGGGCGTGATCCAAGAGAGCTTGTATAAAAGCGCGGCCGTAAAGCCATACGTAAGCATAACCATCCCCTCGTATCTATACGTCGTAACAAAGGAAAAATAATGCCAAAAAGAACCGACATCAATACTATTTTACTCATCGGCAGCGGCCCTATCGTCATCGGGCAAGCGTGTGAATTTGACTACAGCGGCACCCAAGCTGCAAAGACGCTAAAGCAGCTGGGCTACCGCGTCGTACTCATAAACTCAAACCCGGCTACCATCATGACCGATCCCGATTTCGCCGACGCTACCTATGTCGAGCCGATAACCAAAGAGAGCATCAAACGCATAATAGATAAAGAAAAAGTCGACGCCATACTGCCTACGATGGGCGGTCAGGTCGCGTTAAACGTCGCTATGCAGCTATATGAGGCGGACATGCTAGGCGGCGTCAAATTTTTAGGCGCCAACCCGCAAGCGATCAAAAAGGGCGAGGACAGGCAGGAGTTTAAAAAGGCGATGCAAAAGATCGGCATGGATCTGCCGCAAAGCCAGTACGCCTACGACATGGACGAGGCGCTGGCCGCAGCCGCAAATATCGGCTTTCCGCTCATCATCCGCGCTAGCTATACCCTAGGCGGCGCAGGCAGCGGCGTGGCGTATAATATCGACGAATTTAAAGAGCTAGCCCAAACCGGCCTAGACGCCAGCCCGATACATGAAATTTTGGTCGAGGAGAGCTTGCTAGGCTGGAAAGAATACGAGATGGAGGTCATCCGCGACCGCAACGACAACTGCATCATCGTCTGCTCTATCGAAAATTTTGATCCCATGGGCGTGCATACTGGCGATAGCATCACGGTTGCGCCCGCTCTTACGCTAACTGATAAAGAGTATCAGGCGATGCGCGACGCTAGCTTTAAAATTTTACGCGAGATCGGCGTGGATACTGGTGGTAGCAACGTACAGTTTGCTATAAATCCAAAAACAGGCCGCATGATCGTGATCGAGATGAACCCGCGCGTTAGCCGCAGCTCTGCGCTTGCCTCAAAGGCCACGGGCTACCCGATCGCTAAGGTCGCGACGCTACTAGCCGTGGGCTTTAGCCTGGATGAGATCAAAAACGACATCACTGGCACTCCTGCTAGCTTTGAGCCGGTTATCGACTACATCGTGACTAAGATCCCGCGCTTTACGTTTGAGAAATTCCCGGGCGCGAACCCGTATCTAGGCACCGCGATGAAGAGCGTGGGCGAGGTGATGGCGATCGGCAGGACGTTTAAGGAAAGCATCCAAAAAGCGCTTTGCTCGATGGAAAAGGACTACTATGGATTTAACCTCGTAAATTTGGAGAAAAGCGCGCTTGTTTACGGACTTAGAAACGCGAATGAAAGCCGCATTTTATACGTCGCGCAGGCGTTTCGCGATGGGTTTAGCGTCGCCGAAGTGCACGAGATGAGCAAGATCGATCCGTGGTTTTTGGATCAAATTTGGCAGATAGTTAAATTTGAAGAGCGCATCGATATGGACATCCTAAACGACGAGCCGCTGCTAAGAGAGGCCAAAACGATGGGCTTTTCGGACAAGATGATCGCGCATCTGATAAATTTAAAAGACAACCTTGATCTGGGTCAAAACGATATATATTTCGCGCGCGAGAAAATCGGCATAAACCTCGAATACAACGAAGTAGATACCTGCGCGGGCGAGTTTAAGGCGCTCACGCCGTATCTTTACTCGACGACGAATATCACGAAGCTGCCGTGCCTTTCGTCAAATTTTGCAGAGTCAAATTTGAGCTCAAATTCGGCACAAAAAGAGAAAAAAGTGATGATTATCGGCGGCGGCCCAAACCGCATAGGCCAGGGCATAGAGTTTGACTACTGCTGCGTGCACGCTAGCTACGCGCTACGCGACATGGGCGTCAAAACCATAATGTACAACTGCAACCCAGAAACCGTCAGCACCGACTACGACACGAGCGATATTTTGTACTTTGAGCCGATTGATTTCGAGCACGTTAGAGCAGTGATCGAGCATGAGAACCCAGACGGCGTGATCGTGCATTTTGGCGGTCAGACGCCGCTAAAATTCGCCAAACGCCTTAGCATAGCGGGCGCGAAAATCATCGGCACCAGCGCGCGCACGATCGACGTCGCCGAGGACCGCAAAAAATTTAGCGAATTTATCTCTAAAATCGGCGTCAAACAGCCGCGAAACGACACTGCAACAAGCGAAAAAGAGGCGCTAGAAAAGGCCGCCGCTATCGGCTATCCAGTGCTCGTGCGCCCTAGCTACGTGCTAGGCGGCCGCGCGATGAGACGCGTGCACAGCGACGAGGAGCTACGCCTATACATGAGCGAGGCGGTCAAGGTCAGCAACCACTCGCCCGTACTGATCGATAAATTTTTACAAGACGCGGTGGAGCTCGACGTAGACGCGATCAGCGACGGCAAGGACGTCTATATCGGCGCCGTGATGCAGCACATCGAGGAGGCAGGCATCCATAGCGGCGACAGCGCGTGCATACTGCCTCCGCTAAATTTGACCGCGCAGATGATCGAAAAGGTAGAAAACCAAACCCGCGACATCGCGCTAAATTTGGGCGTTGTAGGGCTAATGAATATCCAGTTTGCCATCTACGAGAACGAACTTTTCATGATCGAGGTAAACCCGCGCGCCAGCCGCACGGTACCGTTTGTTAGCAAGGCGACAGGCGTTCCTATGGCAAAGGTCGCCACGCGCGTGATGTGGCAGGGCGATTTGCGCGAGGCGCTTAAATTTTACGACAACTACGGCGCAGTTTACGAGGAGCGCGGCATACTCAAGCCTCGCGTGAAAAACCACGTCTGCGTCAAAGAAGCGGTATTTCCGTTTAACAAGCTCTCGGGCGCGGATCTGATCCTGGGCCCTGAGATGAAAAGCACGGGCGAGGTCATGGGCATATCAAGTGATTTTGCAAAGAGCTTTGCAAAAAGCCAGATCGCCGCGAGCAACTCGCTACCTACTAGCGGCCTAGTCTTTTTAACTCTTGCCGATGCGGATAAAAAATACGCCGCAAATTTGGCGCGCGAGCTAATAAGCCTCGGCTTTAAAATCATCGCCACGGGCGGAACGTATAAAATTTTAAATGACGCGGGCGTAGAGAGCGAGTTCGTTTATAAGATCAGCGAAGGTCGCCCAAACGTCGAGGATAGGCTCAAAAACGGCGACATCGCGCTTGTTATCAACACCAGCGACAGCAAGTCAAACAGCGAGGACGGCAAGAAAATCAGACAAAACATCATGCGATTTAAGATTCCGTATTTCACGACGATGTCGGCGGCTCTAGCGGCGGCTAAATCGCTAAAAAGCGTGCAAGACGGCAGCGCGCTCGAAGTCAAAAGCTTGCAGGAGTATTTAGGCGGCGAGTGAGGCTAAACTAAAATCGTTAAATTTGGACGTCAAATTTAGCTCACAAATTTGACGTCCGTAAATTCAGCCAAATTTTGAGCTTAAATTCGCATTCTAAATTTGGTCGAGCGCTACCATAGACTCTGCAATTTCAAAATCCTACCGCAAGGCGCACGGAATTTAAAATTTCTTTAGATTTCCGCTGTGCCGTTTGCGATCAAAATATAAAGCAAAAAAAAATGATAAGACTAAAAGCAAGATTAAGATTGGCCGCAAGGAAGCTTGAAATCGCCTTTTTTGTTAGCCTGATCGCTTATATTTTGGCTGCTTTGAGCCTATTTATAATACCCGAAGACATCTTGTCCGCTCACGTAGATTTTAGAGATTTTACGGCGTTTATGGCGGATTTTTATCCTGCGATAAGCGTAGCGCAGACTAAAACCGCCTTTGGCGA
>CALBNA010000204.1 GCA_937896205.1 uncultured Campylobacter sp.
GAAATAACCTTTACGCTTAGGTGGAAGTCTTAAATTTAGATTTTGCGTCATAAAAGCGACGGTGCTTTTCTCCAAACTGGCAAATTTGGCTCAAATCACAAACACTCTCAGTCAAATTTTGATTAGGATAGTTGTAGAATCGTCAAATTTGGCGGTAAAATCAAGAAAGTGTAAATAAATTTTACTCGTCTCCGATAAGCGAAAGGTTCCTGCATCCTATCTCATCGCCCATCTCGCAGCCCATTTTGTAAAATTTTTTTGCGGTTTTAGAATCGGCGGTTTTGACGCCTAGCGAAAACTGATACATACCGCCGAGATTTGAACAGCTTTGAGCATGATTTAGTTTTAGGCACGATTTCTCATAAAGCCTGCGCGCTGCGGCAAAATCATGCTCCGTGCCGCGCCCGAGGCGGTAAAAGTTAGCCGCATTGTAGCAACCGTATTTGTTGCCAAGCGTGCAGGACTTTGCAAATATCGTCAAGATCTCGCTCTCCTCTTTGCTTTTTAGCTTTTGGTGCAGCGAACCTAGATTTGAACAGGCGATACCCTCGTTATCGTCGCAGGCTTTTTGATAGCAGAGTTTTGCACGCTCGTAGTCTTTACTGTTTTCAAATTTTACGCCCGTATCGTTGCACTCTTTTGGGGTTTTGCCGTCGCAGATGTTTTTTATTTCAGACTGCGTAACGGGCTTTGGCGGTGCGGGGGTTGCCTTTTTCGGCGCGGCGCAACCACTAGCAAACGCCGCAACCAGCGCAAAAACGGCAATGTGCGAGATAGCTTGAAAAAAAGCGCGTTTCAAAATTTAGCCTTAAGAAAAATTTGCCTTAATCTTACCTTACGTTCGCCAAAATAATGCTTAAAATAAACTTTAAAATACTCGGCTACAACCAAACGCAGTCAAATTTGTAACAGATTTATTGCTCGTTAAAAGAGTATTTCTAACGCATTAATACAAATTTACGTACAATTTTACATATAAACTCGGCGCCTATCGTAGTTCATAAATTTACAAATTTAATACCGACAAAAAGCGCCAAATTTATAGATCAGATTGCCGCGCTCGTAAATCAAGCCGCGCGGCAAAATCCAAAAATCACTTAGAAACTATACGTAAAGCCTAGATTAAACGTTCGCGGATCGCCGTAAACCATCCTGTTGTTTCCGATGCCCTCGAAGTATTTTTTATTAAATACGTTGTCGATATTTAGCTGGATGTCGAAATTTTTACTTATCTTGTAACCAAACATCAAATTTGCCAGCGTGTAGGCCTTTTGCGTGATTTCATTTGCGCCGCTACCGACGTAAATTTTACTTTTATACTGCACTCCCGCACCCGCTCTAAAGTCCGCTATAGTGTATTTAGCAAACAGATTTGCCGTAGTGCGCGAGCTTTCGGTGTCAAATTTCTTGCCGTCTGCGTCCTTGGCGTTAAAGTGAGTAAGCCCAAGGCCCAGGCTTAAGTTTTGATTTATCTCGCCGTTTACGTCCACCTCAAAACCCTTACTCGTTACGCCTTTTTTAGCTTCGTACGCGTCGGTCGTAGTGCCTGGGATCTTTTGTCCGGTTTTTGCGCCTAGCTTATCTTGTACGACCTTAAATACGCCAAAAGAGGCCGATAGCGCGCCTTCAAAATAATCTCCCTTTATGCCAAGCTCATAGTCTTTACCTTGGATTGGATCTAAGTATTTGTCGTTGATATCCTTTACGGTTTGGGGTTTAAAGATGCTTGTATAGCTAGCATAAAGCGTGTGGTTTTCGCCGATGTCGTACGTGATGCCTAGATACGGAGTGATTTCTTGCGTAAAGTTTCTATTGCCGTTGCCGCCTGTTATGCGGTACTTATAGTAGCTCATCCTAGCTCCTAGCAAAAACTTAAGCTCGTCCGTGATTGAGAATTTATTAGCCAAATATATGGCCTTTTGCACCGTTTTATCGGCGTTGTTTTGATCGGCGTAAGGTAGCTTCGGGTCGTCTAGGTGCAGGTTTTTAAAATCTATCCTAGTGCGCGCCGCATAGGCTAGGCCTGCCGGAGTCGTGCGGCTATTCCAGTAGCTACTGACGTTGTCAGAGCTTTTTTTATAGTTGTTGTACATAGCGCCAAAAACCGCCTCGTAAGGCAAGCTAAACGCCTCGTAGGGTAAATTTACGTAGGCGTCTACGTTGTGGATATTTTCCTCGCGTTTGTTTGCATAGACGCTAAGTCCGCTAACATCGCCCGTACCGTCTAAATTTACCTTGCCGCCGTAGTAGAGCAAATTAGTATCCGTATTTGCGCGGCGGAAGGAGTAGGAGAGATTTAGGCTGGCTTCGTTTTCAAAATAGTGCCTAAAATCGGCATAAACGTCAAAAGTCTTGATATCCCATCTAGTCCAAGGCTGCGAGAAAATTTCATTTTTACTAAACTCGCGCCTAACGTCGTTCTTGTAAAACGCAGGCATTCCTCCCCAGCGTATGCCATGGCGCTTTAGCTCCTGATAAAAAGCGCCTAGGCTTAGCCACGAGCTATCCATGATATCTGCATCAACAACGCCGTAGATAGCGGTGTTTTTACGGTTATAGTAGTCCATATACGAGCGAGACTTCTCGTGCATAAACGACGCTCTAGCTCGCACGTTGCCATCGGCAGTTACGGGAGTCTGCACGTCGCCCGATACGCCGTATCTATCGTAAGAGCCCGCACTTAGTTTGAAATTTCCCGTCAATTCTTTTGAATTTGCTCTTTTTCGGATGAAATCTAAGCTAGCCGCTGGATTGCCTGCACCCGCTAGTAGGCCGTTTGCGCCCTTTACGACCTCGACGCGCTCATAGGGTAGCATACTCATATCGTTTGCGCCCAGGCTAAATCCGCCAAAGCTAGGCATCGAATCAAGCAAATAATAATCTATCTTAAAGCCTCTTGCCGTAGGATATACGCGCTCATCCCACTTGCTAAGCGTGACGCCGGGGATATTTCGCAAAAGCACCTGATAGTCGTTGATGTTTTGATCCTTTAGCCTGGCCTCGGTGATGACGGTTAGCGACTGAGGCGTTTGGCGCGAGGTGAGGTCTAGCCTCGTGGTGCTTTTTACCAGCTCTTTTGCGTTGTATTTTACGTCGTCGCGCCTTTGTTCGCTAGTTACCTCGACGGCACGAAGCGTCTCTTTGCCCGCTGCGTTCTCGCCGTTTTGAGCGGCTAAAATTTGAACGGACGCGAGCAAATTTATCGCCGCAACCGAAAACAAAATTTTATTTTTCATCTTTTTCTCCTTTTAAAATTTGATCTTTTTATCCATAAATAAATGCCCGAAACGCTAAGCGCAAGCGGAGCTAGCCCGCACAAAAACCAGATAAATTTGGTCGCTGCATTATAGTCGCCGTAGTGAGCGCGCCTAAACGTCGATAAAAATTTATCCGTTTTGCTTGCTAGCTCTATATCTTTTACATCGATTAAATTTGCGCTATTTTTATCGTAAGTAACGGTGCTTGAGTACTGGCTATGTAGGAAGCTTTGCTGTGGTTTTTGTCCATAAAGCGTGATATTTGCGCCATCATAAAACGGAAAACTAACGTAATGCGTCCTAAATCCGGGCATATCCGAGGCCGCTCTTTGTACGAGGGCGTCGATAGAGATATTTTTGTCGTAAATTTGCGGACCGATTACGAATTTAGAATTATCAAAGGGCGGCATAAACATAAACCTAAACTCCCACCAAGCACCTGTCTCTTATACACATCTGACGCTG
>CALBNA010000205.1 GCA_937896205.1 uncultured Campylobacter sp.
GGCTCGGAGATGTGTATAAGAGACAGCTCTAGCGCTCTTTGTGAGAGCTCTAGCGCCTTTTGTGGCTCTTTATTTACCATGCAAATGCTAGCGCTATTTATGAGCGAAGTGATCGCCTGCTCGGTGTTGCCCTCTTTTAAGCAGACATCAGTCGCTTGCTCGGCTAAATTTATGGCTCTCTCCAAATTTCTATCGCTTTTATAAAACTCCCTCACACTCTCTTGTATTAGCTCGTCACAGCTACTTGCAAAGAGGCAAATAGGCGCTAAAAATGGCAAAATTTTCTTCATCTTTTTTCCTTTAAAATTTCGCGCTATTGTAACGATTAAAAGCAAATTTTATATAAGCTTTGGATAAAATCACTAAAATTTAAAGGAGCCAAAATGTCAAATATCTTAATCATAGGCGCGGGCGGCGTGAGCCAAGTCGCGACTGTAAAATGCGCGATGAACGCGGACGTTTTCACAAAAATCACCCTTGCAAGCCGCACCAAAAGCAAGTGCGACGCGATCGCTAAATTTATCAAAGACCGCCTAGGCGTGCAAATTGACACCGCCCAGATCGACGCGGACGACACCGATGCGGTCGTAAATTTAATCAAAAAAACGGGCGCCGAGCTGTTACTAAACGTCGCGCTACCGTACCAGGACCTAACGCTAATGGACGCGTGCTCTCGCGCCGGCATCCCATATATCGACACCGCAAACTACGAGCACCCAGACACCGCCAAATTTGAATACAAGCTGCAGTGGGCGAAGGACGGCGAGTTTAAAGCCGCAAACACGATGGCGCTGCTGGGAAGCGGCTTTGATCCGGGCGTGACGAACGTATTTTGCGCCTATGCGCAGCAAAATCTCTTTGACGAGATCCACGAGATCGACATCCTAGACTGCAACGCAGGCGATCACGGATATCCGTTTGCGACGAATTTCAACCCAGAAATCAACCTGCGCGAAGTGAGCGCAAAAGGCCGCTACTGGGAGCGCGGCGAGTGGAAAGAGACCGAGCCGATGGAAATAATGTTTAAATGGGACTACCCAAAAGTCGGCGTCAAAGATAGCTACCTGCTCTATCATGAGGAGCTTGAAAGCTTAGTAAAAAATATCAAAGGACTGAAGCGAATCCGCTTTTTCATGACCTTTGGGCAGAGCTACCTCACGCATATGAAATGCCTAGAAAACGTCGGCATGCTGCGCATCGACGAGGTCGAGCACAACGGTGTAAAGATCGTACCGATCCAGTTTTTAAAGACCCTGCTGCCGGATCCCGCAAGCCTTGGCCCGCGCACGAAGGGCAAAACCAACATCGGCTGCGTGATACGTGGCTTAAAAGACGGCAAAGAGCGCCAGGTCTACATCTACAACGTCTGCGATCACGAGGCTTGCTACGCCGAGACGGGCGCGCAGGCCGTTAGCTACACGACAGGCGTACCTGCGATGATCGGCTCGATGATGGTAGCAAAGGGCATCTGGAGCGGAAAAGGCGTCTTTAATATGGAAAATTTCGACGCCAAGCCTTTCATGGACGAGCTAAATAAGCAGGGGTTGCCGTGGGAGATAATCGAGATGAAGCCGGGCGAGAGGTATGAAGTTTAGTGTTTAGGCTTGTTTTTCTACTTATACTTCGTTGAAATTTGATTTTTATGCTCACGTATCAAATATACGCTCCGCTTAAAAATCTTCTGCTTGCAGCTACAAACGAAGTGAAGTAGAAATTTCGCCTCGTCTAAGAGAAAAATACTGCACCCGATTTTAAGTTAAATATGTCTTGTAAATTTTCATCTCTTTGATAATTTTAGTCAGTCGTCTCAAATTTTTGCACGGCTAAATTTTCAAATTTAACGGCGATTTTGCGGTATATTTAGGCAGGTTTTGACGAACTAGAGTTAAATTTTACCGGAGGTTAGCCACGTTAGCGCCTTTACCGTGCGTCCTATCTCGTCTGCATAGTGATTGCCCGGATTTAGCTCAAATTTGCTTTCGACGCCCAAACTCTCAAAGTGCGCGGCAATATCGCGCGTGGCCTCTAGCGCCGTTTTTAGGTATTCGTTTTTGCTCATACTCTCGCGGTAGCCGATCGAGAGATACGCGCGCTCCGGCTTACCCGCAAGATGCGAGCCCAGCGCAAACTCGCGAAAATCCTTATACCAAAGCGAACCCGAAACGCTAGCGACGCGCGTAAACATAGGCGTTTTATAAAGCGAATAAAGCGCAAAAAGCCCGACTAGCGAGTACCCAGCGATCTCGAGCCACGCTGCATCGCCCGTTCTTGCAAGCACGGCAGGCGCGATCTGCTGCGTTAGAGTTTGCAGGTATTCATCCGCCCCGCCCTCAAAAGGTGGCTCCTTCTTAAAAAGAGTAGGCATCGGCCAGGGCGTCATTTCGGAGTTCCACTCTAGTCCGCCCACGGCCGCGAGCGTGAGATTTACGCCGCCAAGCTCGCTTAAAGCTCGCGCGATCTCATCCGCTTCGTTCGCAAACGCATTATAAAATACTATCGGCGTGCCGACTGCATTTTGCGGACTATCCGCATCTACCTTTGGCATCAAATTTCGTGCTTTTATGCGGTAGATTGCGACCTTTTTTGGGCTATTTCAAGCTCCTCTTTCACCGTGGATCCTTTTTGCGTTCGCGCAAATTTTACTTTTTCTTATTTTCGCTTTTTTGTGCACCTGTCTCTTATACACATCTGACGCTGCCGACG
>CALBNA010000206.1 GCA_937896205.1 uncultured Campylobacter sp.
GGCATGAGCTTTAGTCTCGCAGGCGTCGATGCTAGGCTGCTTAGCTACGGATACGCCGAGTCGTTGGCGTATTTTTTGAGCGATTTTGCAGACTCGCTAAAGCAGGATTTTGGCGTGCAAAACGTGCTGCTTTGCGGCTCGCTTTTTGAGAACAAAACGCTTGCAAATTTGACGTTAAAGCATCTAAAAACAGGTTTAAACGCCAAATTTAGCAAAGAGTTTTTGATTGAAGAGATGTTTTAAATATGAAATTTCAGGCCTGGTTCAAGGCGTCGGTTTTCGCCCTTTCGTTTATAATCTAGCACTTAAATTTGGCCTTGCGGGCGAAATTTATAACGACGATGAGGGCGTGAAGCTAACGCTTTGCGGTCCAGACGAGCAGATAGAAAAATTTGAAAAAGCGCTGCATGAGGAGCTACCAAGCCTCGCTCGTATCGACGAAATGAGAAAAACCGAGCTAGAGGACGCGAAATTTGACGAGTTTAAGATAGTCGCCTCAAAATCAGCCAAAAAACACGCGCCTATCTTGCCTGATTTTGCCCTCTGCCAAGACTGCGAGCGCGAGTTTTACGACCCTGCAGATCCGAGGTATCATTATCCTTTTATCAACTGCACCAACTGCGGCCCGAGGTTTTCGATTATCAAGTCTCTGCCTTACGATCGCGCAAACACGACGATGAACGCGTTTAAGATGTGCGAATTTTGCGAGGGCGAATACAAAAACCCGCTAAATCGCCGCTATCACGCCCAGCCCGTCTCATGCCCAAACTGCGGGCCAGGACTCGCTCTAAAAGATAAATTCGGGCGAGTTTTAGCGCGAGATAACGAAAGTGCAAAGCAGGCAGCGCGGCTCATAAACGAGGGTAAAATTTTAGCCGTAAAGGGGCTTGGCGGATTTCATCTGATGTGCCGCTTAGAGGAGGACACGGTAGGGCTACTAAGAGAGCGAAAAAAGCGGCCTAAAAAGCCATTTGCCGTGATGTCCAAGGATATTTCTCGCGCTAAAAAATACGCTCAAATTTCGCCCGAGGAGCAGCGGCTTTTAAGCTCAAATTTAAAACCGATCGTTGTCTTGCAAAGCTTGCCGGACGCGCCGGTTCCCTCAAATTTAGCACCGGGGCTAAATAAAATCGGCATATTTTTGCCCTACACGGGCGTTCATCTTTTGCTTTTTGAGTACCTGGAGGGCGACGTGATCGCTACCTCGGCCAACGTCTCGGGCGAGCCCATCATCTACGACGAAAAAGAGCTGCGAGAAAAGCTGGGCGGCGTGATAGATTTTTACCTAGATAACGACCGAGAGATCCACTCGCCAAGCGACGATAGTATCGCGTTTGTGGCGGGCGGCGAGCCTATCTTTATCCGCACCAGCCGCGGCGTGCATCCTAAGTTTATCCGCACGAAATTTAAGAGCGAAAAGACCGTTCTAGCCGTCGGAGCCGAGCTAAAAAATCAGTTTGCTATCTTTAAAGACGGCGAGCTGATGATAAGCCCGTATATCGGCGATCTAAAAAACGTCGCGACCTATGAGCGGTTTTGCGCGCTAATTAATCTTTTTAGCGAGATTTACGAGCTAAAATTTGGCGAAATCGTAGCCGACTTGCCCCCGCATTTTTTAAACCTAAAATGGGCGCGCGAATACGCCGCGAATTTCGGCTCAAATATCACGCAAATCCAGCACCATCACGCGCATTTGCTTTCGGTGATTTTAGAAAACGATTTGGACGCAAAGCGCGAGTATCTTGGATTTTGCTTTGACGGTACGGGATACGGCGCGGACGGGAGCATCTGGGGCGGAGAGATACTAAAAGTGCGCGGCAAAGAGTACGAGCGAGTTTGCAAATTTGACGAAATTTTGCTGATCGGCGGCGAAGCTAGCGTGAAAAATATCCGGCAGATAGCTTATGCCGCGATTTTAAAATATGATTTGGAGAGTGAGGCGGAGGCGTTTTTGGCTAAATTTGAGCCCGCTAAGCTAAAAAATCTAAAAATCCTG
>CALBNA010000207.1 GCA_937896205.1 uncultured Campylobacter sp.
GCTACTAGCTGCGTGTCCGAGCCGATAAAGACGTTTTTGCCGATTATCGTTTTGTGCTTGGCCTTGCCGTCGTAGTTGCACGTGATCGTGCCGCAGCCTACGTTTGTGCCGCTACCTATCTCGCAGTCGCCAAGATAGCTCAGGTGGCCTGCTTTGACGCCGTCAAGCCTCGCTGCTTTTAGCTCGACGAAATTTCCGATGTGGGTGTTTTTGATCTCGCATTTTGGGCGCAGGTGTGCTAGAGGGCCGACGTCCGAGTCCTCGATTACGGAGCTTTCTATGACCGAGCCGCTTTTGATGACGGAGTTTTTGATGACGCATGCTCCGATGACGCTTACGTTTTCTTCGATGACGCACTCGCCTTCAAATTTGGCTCTAGAGTCGATATATACGCTGTTTGGTAGCCGCATTAGCACGCCGCTTTTCATCAAATTTTTCTTGATTTCGTCCTGCATTAAATTTTGGGCGATGCTGAGCTGAAATTTATCGTTTATTCCCATGAAATTTTGCTCTTCGACGCTGATGGCCCAGCATTTTAGACCGCGCTCGTTTGCGATTTTTATCGCGTCGGTTAGATAGAATTCTTTCTGCGAGTTTTCGTTGCCGATGAGAGGTAAAATCTCGCGCAAAACTTCGCTTTTAAAGCAGTAGCAGCCGGCGTTTGCGCTTTTTATCATTTTTTGCGTCTCGGTTGCGTCTTTTTGCTCGACGATGGCCTCGACTTTGCCGTTATTTATGATGACTCGGCCGTATCCGTACGGGTCTGCCGCCTCAAAAACGCTAAGAGCGATGTCCGCATTACCCGCGCTTAGACGGATTAGGTCGTTGGTTTTTATAAGCGGCATATCTCCGCACAAAATCAGCGTTTTTTCGCTATTTAGCGGGATGTTTTTTAGCGCGCCTGCAGTGCCCGGGAACTCTTTTAAATTTTGCTCGTAAATTTTAGTTTGAGGGAAAATCTCTTTGATTTTGGCTTCGACGAGCTCTTTTTGATAGCTTAAAACTACGCTCACGTCGCTACTGATCTCATAAGCCTTGCGCAAAATATGGATAATCATCGGCTCTCCGCAAAGCTCGAAAAGCACCTTTGGTTTAGTTGATTTCATCCTCGTGCCAAGCCCCGCGGCAAGCACCACTACGCCGATATCGCTCATATTTTTTCCTTATTTAAATTTGAGCGATTTTATCTCAAATTTGCTAAATGCGGGATTAATGCTTTTTTGGACTTAACAAATTCTTAAGCATTAATCAATATAATCACGAGTTTTAAAAATAATCAAAATCAAAATTTAAAGGATGCGGCTTGCTTTCGTTTGTTAGAAAACTCTTAAGAAGAAATCAATTTTTGTTTAATCTCCACCTTATTTTATCGCTGTCTCTTATACACA
>CALBNA010000208.1 GCA_937896205.1 uncultured Campylobacter sp.
TACGGTTTATTTTAAAGAATTTGACAAAAAGCTGATAAATTTCATCTACAAAAAGCTGATAAAAGTAGGCATCCTGGTTGGCATCAGAAACAAAACGATGCTAGAAGAGGTCGCTAAAATTTCTTCGGTTTTAAGAGTAAAAGAATTTATCGACAAGGACTATACTTTTGCCGTGGCTACAGGCGTAAACGTAGTTCCGTCCACAGACGATGCGCTAATCTATCACTACAAGACAAAAATCAGAAACGTAGACGAAAACGACAAGATCGACTACGCAAACAGAGGCTATCTGCTCGGAGTCGTCGAAAATGAGCTCATAATCGAATACGTAAAACTAAGAGACGGCACAAGCGGCCGCGACGTGCGAGGAAATTTCCTGCCAGCGCAAAAAGCCAAAGCCACGATAACGAAAATGCCCGAACATACCGAAAATATCTACTCGAAAGAAGGCGAGGAGGGGATAAAATTTTACGCCAAAAAGGCCGGTTACGTCCAAGAGGAAAAAGGCGTTTTTGATATCAAAGACGAGCTTGACGTAAACGAAATTTCGTTTAAAACCACAGGCTCGGTCGATACGGGTCTTGACACCAACGTAACGCTAAACATAAAGGAAAAAGACCTAACAAAAGACGCCATAGGTACGGGCATGACGGTTGAGGCAAACGAAGTAAACGTCGAGGGAAATGTCGCTGCAAACGCCGTAGTAAAAGCAAACAAGGTTGTAATCGGCGGACAAACTCACGCCAAAGCCCTCATAGAGGCAAAAGATGCAAAAATCGCCGTACATATCGGTAGCTTTGACGGCGAATACGTCGAGATAGATAGGTTAGAAGGTGGCAAAGTAAAAGCTAAAAAAGCCGTGATAAAATCGGTCATCGGCGGCGAGATAATCGCCGAAAGCGTAAGCATCGATACGCTCGTGTCAAACTCAAATATCATAATCGCCGATACTTTGGAAATAAAAAAGTTAAAAGGCGTGAATAATAAAATTTTAGTCGATTTTAGTATGATAAAAAACACGGGCGAGCAGATAAACGAGCGAATGACTAAGATAAAAGCTATCAGAGAGCAGATCGTAAAAATGCCGCGCACGCTAGAGTCTAAAAGATGCGTCATAGAAGAAAACAAAGGCCCGATAAACGTCATAAAAGCTAAAATAGAAGAACTAAAAAGCACGAACAACACTCCGCCCGTAACGTTTATGAAAAAGCTAAAAGAGTATCAGCAGCTGGTGCACGAGTACAACGCGCTCTTAAAAGAATTTCGCGAGAAAAAAGCCGTGATAGCCGAGCTAAAAAGCGAGATAGCTAATATTCAAGACGGAATATTTAACTCAAAGGTGATAAATCACAGCAACTGGCGCGAGTTTAACGAGATAAAATTTAGACTCGTGGATCCTGCTCGCGACATCACGTACAGCACCCGCGAAAACGAAATCGCTCGAGTCATAACGATAGCCAAGGTCGAGACCGAGGATGGCAATATAGACTACGTAGTTAAGAAAAATAACAACGTCAGAAAGGCCTAAATTTGCCTCTTTTTTTAAAATTTGAAAGCGAATTTTACACATGCGAGCAAGGCGGCGGCAAGCTAACTATAAATCTAAAAAACGACTGGACCTACAAGCTACCGGCCCAAATTTGGACTCAGACGGCTGCGCTCATCGGCTCAAAGAAAGTTAGCAAAATCGTTTTAAATTTTAAAGACGTAAAAGAGCTTGATTACGCAGCGGCGCTGTTTTTTAAAAATACCTTTTTAAATGCCAGCAAAGAGTACGATCTCGTAAATTTAAACCCGCACGCGCAAAAGATTTTTGATTCGATAAATAGCGAAGTAAATCCCAAAATAAAACAGATCATAAACTCCAAACCGCGCGGAAATCCGCTCTCGCAAATCGGCAAAAATTTGACCGCGTTTTTTGCGGGATTTTGCGCGTTTCTAAATTTTATGGGCGAGTTTTTGGTCAAATTTAGCAAGATATTTATGCTAAAAAATATCCGCGTGAAGGAAATTTTGGCTTATTTTGAAGATGCGGGTATAAAGTCGGTTTTTATCGTGTGTCTCACCTCTTTTCTCATCGGTATCGTGCTAGCATATCAGGGCTCAAATTTGCTCGAGAGTTTTGGCGCTACGATAATAATCGTCGAAATGATGGGGCTTTTGACTCTGCGCGAGATAGCTCCACTCATCGCCGCTATCATCGTGGCGGGGCGTCTGGCGTCAAGCTTTACCGCGCAAATCGGCGTTATGAAAATCACCGAAGAGATCGACGCGATGAAAACGATGGGATTTGATCCTGTCTCTTATACACATCTCCGAGCCCACGAGACCGTACTAGATCTCGT
>CALBNA010000209.1 GCA_937896205.1 uncultured Campylobacter sp.
CATCGAAAAAATCCTAAGTTCGCTTGGCTTTAGCGACTTTGAAAAGCCGATGAGCGAGGTTGAAAACTCGGATAAATTTAAAGTCCTGCTCGCTCAAGTGCTATTTCCAAAGCCCGACATTCTTTTCCTTGACGAGCCGACCAACAACCTTGACATCGAGAGCATAAAATGGCTGGAAAACGAGCTAAATCGTCACGAGGGTACGATGGTGCTAATCAGCCACGACCGCCACTTCTTAAACGCGGTTTGCACGCACATCCTGGACGTCGATTTTAAGAAAATCAGGCAGTTTGCAGGCAACTACGACGACTGGTATATCGCCTCGACGCTGGTGGCCAAACAGCACGAGATGGAGCGCGACAAAAAGCTAAAAGAAAAAGAGGAGCTGGAGAAATTTATCGCGCGATTCTCGGCAAACGCGAGCAAAGCCCGCCAAGCAACCAGCCGCCAAAAGCAGCTAAACAAACTCGACATCGAGGAGATCAAAGTCTCTAGCAGACGCGATCCTAGCATACTTTTCCGCATCAAACGCGACATCGGTAACGAGATCCTAGAAGTGCGCGGCGTCAGCAAAAAATACGACAAGGTTTTGTTTGAAAATTTTAGCTTCAAGCTCGAAAAGAACGACAAGGTCGCCATCATCGGCGCAAACGGCGTAGGCAAAAGCACGCTAGCTAAAATCATCATCGGCGAGGTGGCTCCAGATAGCGGCGACGTGCACGTGGGCGCGACGATAGAGCCTAGCTACTTCGCGCAAGACACGACAAACAAAATCACCGGCGAGCTAAAGCTCTACGAGTGGCTGCAAGACGAAAACAACAAAGACCTAGACGAGATCCGCAAGTGCCTAGGCCGCATGCTATTTAGCGGTGCGGAGCAGGAAAAATCAGTCGGCAGCCTAAGCGGCGGCGAGAAACACCGCCTGATGCTAAGCCGCCTGATGCTAGAGCGCGGCAACCTGCTCGTGCTAGACGAGCCAAACAACCACCTAGACCTCGAAGCCATCATCGCTCTAGGCGAGGCGCTGTATAAATTCGGCGGCAACGTCATCTGCGTGAGCCACGACCGCGAGCTCATCGATGCATTTGCCAACCGCATCATCCACCTCAAAGGCAACGGCGAGGTTGTCGATTTTAAGGGAACTTTTGAAGAATACGCCGCGATGAACGAGGGAGCGACGGCTTAAATTTTGATTTTGACTTTTGATTTGGCGGGCAAATTTTACTCGGTCTTGTCGCTTGGATTTAAATTTTACCCACCGAGACCAGCATCTTTAAGATGCTAAATTTTGTTTTTAAATTTTATGCTTACGGGCGTCTCACTTTTATATTAAGAAAGAAGGGGTTTGAATTACGCTCTGCTGGCAGCTACAGCCACTAGCAGAGCAAAATGCTCGTTTTTATACCCGCCTATCTCTTTTCTTTGGGAGAGGAAGGGGTTCTACTTACGAAGCGTCGCCCCTTCCTCTCCCAAGCCCTCTATAACCCCACTGCACGTTCAAGGGGTGCGATAGCGCTTACGCGCCGCACGTTTTTAAATTCACGTTTTCAAGATGCAGGTCTCGGCGAGTAAAATTTGAAGCCGAAATTTACAAATTTGACTTCAAATTTGAACCAAAAAAGTCGAGGCGAAGTATTTTTTTCTTTAGACGAGGCGGAAATAAGCCGAGCGAGGGCGCGTATACAAAATACGTAACCGAGCTTCGGCGAAATTTCCAACGACGTATAAAGAAAAAAGACAAGCCCTACTTGGCAAAATATTGAGAGTCGAGATACGGTATCAAATACCCATACCCCTGCTCCCCCATCTCCTCCTTTGGCACAAATCTCAGCGCAGCGCCGTTTATGCAGTATCTTAGTCCTCCTTTGTCGCGCGGACCGTCGTCAAATACGTGCCCCAAGTGCGAGTCCGACATAGCGGTTTTGACCTCGGTGCGCACCATGCCGTGCGATAGATCGGACTTTTCGGCGATCAGGCTCGCGTCGATCGGCTTTGTAAAGCTCGGCCAACCGCAGCCCGCGTCAAATTTATCGTACGAGCTAAAAAGCGGCTGACCGTTTGTGATATCGACGTAGATGCCGATGCGCTCCTCGGCGTTTAGCTCGCTGCTATGCGGACGCTCGGTCGCGGCGTGCCTTACGACGTCGTATGAGATGGCGCTTAGCTCATTTTTTAGCGCCGCGTCGTCTTTATTTTTGTAGTTTTGCAGATTTTGCTTCATATCGCGCTTTTTGTCGCTTAAAATTTCGCCCTTTTTAGGCAGGCTCTCAAAAGTCACGTGGCAGTAGCCGTGCGGGTTCTTGTCCAGATAGTCCTGATGATACTCCTCGGCTTTGTAGATATTTTCTAGCGGCGCGACCTCCGTTACGATGGGTGCTTTGTAGTTTTTTTGTTGTTCGGAGATAAAGGCTCTGATCGCCGGCTCGTCCGCCGCATCGGTGTAGTAGATGCCCGTGCGGTACTGCGTGCCGCGGTCGCCGCCTTGTTTGTTTAGGCTGGTCGGATCGATGGTGTTAAAGTAAAATTTGAGCAAATGCGGCAAGTCGATCACGTACTCGTCGTACTCGACCCAGACAGCCTCAGCAGCGTTCGTATCGCCCGTGCAGACCTGCTCGTAGCTAGGGTTTGGCACCTTTGAGTTCGCGTAGGCCGTGTAGGTGCTAACCACGCCCGGAAGCTGCTTGAGATAGGCCTCCGTGCCCCAAAAGCACCCGCCCGCCAGCACGATCGTTTTGTTCGCGGTCGCAGACTCTTTTGTTTTATGATTCATCTGTTCTCCTTGTAAATTTAAAAATATACCTAAAAATAGCGCCAAAGCGCCGACTATTCCTGCTGTTTTTAACGTTTTGCCAAGCATTTTCGCTCCTTTTGGCTTAAATTTAGACTAAATTTGATTCTGGCAAATTTGACTTCAAATTTGACGGTTTTGCATTTTACGCACCGAGACCTGCATCTTGAAAATGCTAAATTTGGTTTGGTTAAATTTAGCGTTGCGAGTTTGGCTTCCTTGCGTAAAAAACAACCGTTTAAGGTTGTTTTTTACTTTGTTGTAAAGGGGGTGGGGCTTGAATTACGCTCTGTCCTGCAGTTGCGAGGCAAAGCCGAAGCAAAAGAGCTCCCTTTTGTATCCACCTTTCTCTTTTCTTCGGGAGAGGAAGGGGGTACTACTTACGACTGT
>CALBNA010000210.1 GCA_937896205.1 uncultured Campylobacter sp.
GCTATGCCCTGCGCACGGCAAAGTGCGACGAAAACACTATTTATGTCGGTGCATTTGCCGCTTAGCTTGCCGCTACTTAAAATTTGCTTCACGTCCCCTAGTCCGCAACCTAGCACGCTGTTATCGCGCTGCATAGTGTTTGCTACCCACGTATAAATCGCGCGCGCCTTTTCCAGATCACCCTTGATGCCGCCTGCGATCTCGTCTGATTTTTGCTTGACGACGCCGTCGATTTGAATCTGCGTGCTAGGCTCTAAAAACTTCGCCACCTCGGGGTTAAGCTTTTCGTTCGGATTAAATTTTACCTTGCTAAAATCGGTATTTCGCTCTGAAATTTCAATATCGAAGCTAAGCTCAAAATAATCATCCTCTTCGCCTACGACACCTTGCTCGCCGTATTTGCCGACGCCTGCTCTTGCCTCTTTATCGGGTGCGAAGCGCGCGTAGTACGTGCTTATATGATCTCCGCAGATAGCCGACTCTTGTGCATTTGAGCGGGCATGATATTCGCCAAGCAACCTTTGATACGACTCTTGCAGCACTAACGGCAGCCAAAGCCGCACCTCTGCGCCACTACTTGAAATTTCGTGATTAAACCTGAGACTAAATTTTCTCGTTTTTGCTTCTTGCATTTTTTGCTCCTTGCGTTGAAATTTTATAGATTATACACCCGCGTAGCGAAATTTAAAATTTAGCTTGGCCGGATCTACTAACATGCCTTCGTTAAAAAGGCAGTTTGCCTCGAGCAGATCGCGAAACAGCACGGGTTGCTTTGAGATAACAAAGATATTTTCTAGGATTAAATTTTTAAACGCGTTATTTTTCATATTTATGATTATCCTTAAATTTAGCCTCAATTATAGCAAAAACTTCGTAATCCAAGCTAAAATTTGGCCTTAAAGCAACGCTTTTTTAAGAGTATTTGAGCTAAAATTACTTAAATTTTAAGGAGAAAAAATGAACGGAATAGTATATCTAAACGGCGAATTTATAGACGCAGCGGCGGCTAAGGTTAGCGCATTTGACCGCGGATTTATCTTCGGCGACGGCATCTACGAGGTGGTGCCTGTGCTAAACGGACGGCTTGTTGATAGGGAGGATTTTTGGGAGAGATTTGAGAGAAGCCTAGCTGCTATCGAGCTAAGCTTGCCGCTTTCAAAGAGCGATTTTCAGGGCATTTTGGAGGAAGTCGTTTGGCGAAATAACCTAAAAGAAGGCGGCGTTTACATGCAGATCACTCGCGGCGTCGCCGATAGGGATTTTAAATTTATAAAAGGCTTAAAGCCGACTTGTTTCGTCTTTTGCTACGAAAAAGATATCGTCGCAAACCCCGACGCCGCAACCGGTATCGAGGTCGTTAGCGTCGAGGATATCCGCTGGAAGCGCCGCGATATCAAGTCCATCTCGCTTTTAGCTCAGTGCTACGCCAAAGAACAAGCCGTAAAAGCCGGAGCATACGAGGGTTTTATGGTCGAAAACGGCTTTGTTACTGAGGCGACTAGCTCATCGGCGTTTATCATAAAAGATAATATCCTCATAACCAAACCGCTCTCAAACGAGATTTTGCCCGGCATCCGTCGTAAAGTGATTTTAGGCTTTGCCGAGAAAGCCGGGCTTGAGATCAGGCAGCGACCGTTTACGATGGACGACGTTTACGATGCCGACGAGGTGTTTATCTCGGCTGCGACGCTGCCGATACTGCCCGTAGTCAAGGCCGACGGCAAGCCTATAAGCGGTGGCAAAGTCGGCAAATACGTGCCGATGTTAAGGCAGATGTATATAGATAGAATCAAAAAAGAGGCCGGGCTTTAGGCTAAATTCGGCGTTTAAGCCTGCCTTGTGCTTTGCGCGAGGCGGCTTAAAATTTGCCAAATTTGGCGGTTAGCTTACAAAAGTGTTTTGGAAAATTGGGTCGTCAAATTTGGCGCGATGTGTGTTAAATTTAAGCCCAAATTCGTCAAATTTGACTTGACCGATCGGCGGTAAATTTGCCGCCCGAATCGTTAGTAAATTTGAGCCAAAACGCCTGCCTACCATCAAATTTCGGAACTAACGATGAAAAATAAACCCAAAATTTTAATCAGCGCCTGTTTGCTCGGCGAAAACTGCAAATATAACGGTGGCAATAACGAAGACGCTATCCTTGCGGATGCGCTCGCTAAACTTATGCAAATTTACGAGCTCGTCGCCGTTTGTCCAGAGTGCATGGGCGGACTAACGACCCCGCGCGAGCCTGCCGAAATTTGCTCAAACGGACGGGTTTTAACCAAATTTAGCGCTGTCTCTTATACACATCTGACGCT
>CALBNA010000211.1 GCA_937896205.1 uncultured Campylobacter sp.
TCGGCAGCGTCAGATGTGTATAAGAGACAGTAAAAATGTAAAATCTCGTTTAAAAACTTAAGGTTAAAAATGACTGCGCTCCTCGTCGCCGAATACATCGGCATCGCCTCCGCAGCCACGAGCGGATTTATCTTCGCGGTTAAGCGCGACTGCGACTGGCTGGGTATATTTATCGCTGCGCTTCTGACCGCGCTTGGAGGCGGATTTATGCGTGACGCTATCGTATCGCGCCCGCCGTATTCGTTCACGCACTACGCTCCGTGCATCATCGTGATGGTAATGCTCTTCCTATCGGCGTTTTTACGCCTACACAAGTGTAGCGATATCGAGAAAAAATTCCTTTTCGTCACCACCGACGCCGTGGATCTGGTGAGCTTTTCTATCGTCGGAGCGATCGTGGCGCTGCAGTTTGGCTACAACGTCTTTGGCGTCGTGCTACTCGCGCTTTGTAACGGCGTGGGCGGCGGCATGATACGCGATATGCTTTTTAACGAGATCCCTTGGTGCCTAAAAACCGGGCTTTACGCGACGGTTAGCATCGTCGTGGGGCTGATTTATTTCGCGATGGATTATGCGGGATTTACGAGCGTATTTTGGGTGATGGGGCTTTTTGCGTTTGGCGTCGTGTTTAGGCTTGCGGCGTATTATCTCGGCTGGCATCTGCCGACTTTGCAGAAGTGAAATCGCTTTATTTTGACGAGGCGTTATTGGATTTATGTTTTGCTTGCACGAAAGCGAGTTGCGGGGCTAAATTTAATACGTCTGCGCCCCGAGCCGCCGCACAATTCTATAATTTTGCTTTTGGAAATGCTGGTACGTCTACGAAGTTAACCGTGTGGTAGCCGGGAGGAGTTATTTCCGTCGGAAACGCTTTTTTTAAAAGACCTCTTAAAATATCGCACCTTCTGTCCTCTCCGTCATTCATCATGCCGCCTATATGTCCTACGTTTCCCGCTGCTACGGAGATACCCGGTCTTGCCGGATGCTCGGACGTAAAAGGAACGTTGTCTATATTAGAGGCGGCTATGTATACGCAGAGATTGCCGCTACCCATGCTCGCTTTTTTTGAATATATAGGTACTGCACCACCATCCGCCCACGAAGCCAGAACGCTACTTGGATACGTAATCCAGCTGCTCGGAAACATCTGATACGTATCCTCTACGATTTCTATGCCTATACTTGACGTCATATCTACGGGGCCGTAGAAATTAGAAATGGCAGGATAAGTTTTAAATTTTATGTTGCTATTGCCCGTAGCGTTTACGTGATTTATTACGTCGTTTATAGTGGATTTGATCTGCGTAGCCATCGCGACCGCCCACGCATCGTCCCTGCTGGCTTGCAGTCTAGGTATGGCTACGTCGGCTATGATACCTATTATGACGATGACGAATATTAGCTCAATCATCGTAAACGCGCGAGTAAAATTCATTGTCTTCGATCTTATGTAATTCATTCTAGTCTTTCTCAAAAAGCCGTTTTGTTTCATGTTTCTCCTTTTTTAGTCTAAAATTTTCGGGATTATATCTAAAAGTAAAGTTAATTACAAGTAAAAATATTAGAAATAGATATATAATAACTATTTTTTAACGATTAAGATTAAAAAAGTGATTTAAAAAACAAGATAACTTATACAAATCGGTATTCAATTTTAAAATTTAAATTTTGTAACTAAGTAGTGTTGTAGATTTGGTCGGCGATATCGAGATGAGCGATGACGAAATCGACGCGTATTGGCAGATGGCGGATGATTTTTGCGAGCAGCGCAGTGAAAATAAAATTTTAGGACATTCGGACAATATCCAAGGCGGTATGGAGCTAGAGTGCGAGCTTGTGACAAACGGCTTTTATTGTGGCGGCGACGAGGATTATAGCGGGCCGGAGTTTGAAAAATTGCGGCAAAATATCGGCGAGTGGACGCTACTACTACAAATCGGAAGTAACGACGAAAACGAGATGATGTGGTGCGATTACGGTAAAATTTATCTGTGGATCAGAAAAAGCGATCTACGCGAGAAGAAGTTTGATAAAAGCTGGCTAGTGCTGCAGTGCGATTAAATTTGCGGCCTTATAGGATCAAATTTGAGGATTGCTGTGCTAAATCGGCACGAACTAAAAACACTCAAATTTGGCTTTCGTTTGCTGGATAAAAAGACAGAGTCGACGATGGTTGTTAAAATTTAGTAAATCAGAGTCAAATTTAAAAGCTTAATCCGCTTTTTGCAGTATCGCCGCGGCGATAGCAAAGCCTCCGTCGTGGCTAATGGTGATTTGTGCGTCTTTTAGATTAAAGTTTTTGATGATTTTTTCTGAGAGCTTTACTTTGGGGGAGTTTTTGTCGTCTTTGTAAATTTGAGCGTCAAAGAACGAAAACTCAGCCGAGATCCCGCAGCCAAGAGCCTTGCTGATAGCCTCTTTAGCTGCGAAAAATCCAGCTATCGTAGCGTCCGTTTTTGCGATATTTATCTCATCTTCATTCAAAAAATATCTCAAAAAATCCTCGCCTCGCCGCTCTTTAAGCCTTGAGATCCGCGAGATCGCTACGATATCTATGCCGATCATTGCACCACAAAGTCAGTAAAGTAGATATTTTTTATATGACCGTCGGCCAAAACCTCGTTTAGGCGGTCGACTATCTCGTCTTTTAGGCGGTTTTTACCCTTTTGGGTGCTTACCTCTTCGTACGTTTTAGATGATAGTGTAGAAACGACGATATCCCTTATTAGCGGCTTTTTCTTGTCGATTTCCGGTGTTAAGGTATCGGCGCTAAGCTCTAGATCAACTTTCGTTTTTAGGTATCTCGAGCCGCTTTCGCTAAGCAAATTTACGATAAACTGATCGAGCGGATAAACCGGGCCCATATTTACCTGTCTC
>CALBNA010000212.1 GCA_937896205.1 uncultured Campylobacter sp.
GCGCATTGATCAAATCCTGCGCCTGCATAATGCCGAAATTTTGATATTCGTTTTTAGTCGGTTGAAGGGAAATAGATAGTTTAAGAGACAAGTCTTGAGGTGCTGTCTTATCGCGTTTTCTTGCGTCTATTAGATTGTCGATATCAAGCAGGGTTTGCGTATCGATTACGCTTAAATTTTCCGGGAGCTCTATGCCGCACCTGGCGCATTCTTTTTTTAATATCGATCTATCTAAATCGTCAAAAAATATCGTCGCTCCTGTTTGCGGTCTATCGCCGATACAGTGGTAGTTTACGCCTACTACAGCTGCGCTAAATTCGCTCGCGACAAACTGCGCTAAGTGCTCGCGGTAGTTGCCGTCCGCGTCTCCTCCGTAGCCAGGGATTATAAAAACTATTGACGAGACCGGCTTTTTGGTATCAAAGCAAAGGTTAAACTCTAGCAGGCTTTCTCGCTTTATATCAAGCTCTATATCGTCGCAAGAGTGGATTTTATACGTTTTTTTAACTATCGTGCCGTTTTGCCATATTTTTGAAACTTGTAGATTGATTTTGTCGTTTGCTTCAAAAAACTTATATTCTAAATTTTCCGAGATATAAGTTATGCTTTTATCCTCGCAAGGTTGTTTAGGGCGAGTTGCGATCTTGGCTAACATCGGCGGAAGCTCTTTTGAGATCAGCGTTTTGATGGACATATCAAAGCCGTGAGTTAGCGATTTGATAAATTTGCCGTCAAGCTCGCTTTCATCTTTTATTATTTTTAATGTCGCGTCTATGCCGCATGCGTTAAATTCGCTATAAAGTTCTGATTTATCAGCGATAGGAGCGATATCGTCTCCGGCATAGTGATAGCTTAGATAAATCGGCTTTGGATATTTGCTTTGGGTTTTTACGTGGTCTAAATTTAAAATATAACGTATCTTTTCGTGCGCTGGCATAAATCTCTTATCGGAGTCGTCTTTTAAAGTCCAAAGCGTCTTATCAGATATGAAAAAATTTATATGCTTAAAAAGCATATCGTTTGACGAGCAGCAGTGGTTCATGTAGTCGAGCTCTTTACCAAATCCCACGATCCTAAGCGGATATTTGGCGTAGCTACTATTATCTATGACGCCGTCTATGAGCCATGGGGCGATTTTGGCGGCCATATGCGATAGATAGCCTCCGTGCGAGCTGCCTATCATGACGACTGGTAGGTCGTTTATGTCGGTTGCGCACTCAAAAGGAGCGTTGGCTTTTACGAAAAGTAGCGCATTGATCAAATCCTGCGCCTGCATAATGCCGAAATTTTGATATTCGTTTTTTATCGGATCAATCGTGAGAGACAAATTTAAAACAAAATCTTTTGGAAATGCTCCGCTATTTTTATTGTTGTCTATATAGTTACTAACCGCAGACAAAACTCCGTTTAGTTTGTCGAAATTTTTTAACGAGCTCAGATCACCGCCTAGTTGCAGATTTATCTCTCGGCATTTTTCTCTTAAAATTTCTTGATCAAATTCGTCCATATAGTATCTAGCGCCCGTAACTAATCTATTGTAGATGTGATGATAATCTACATTGATCACGGCTACGTTAAATTCTCTCGCCGTAAATTCGGCTAGGTGGTCTCTATATGCTTTATCGACGTCGCCGCCGCATCCAGGCACTATAAAAACTATGGCGTTGACCGGCTTATCGTCATTGTAGCACAGTTTGAAGTTTAATTTCGTAGAGCGTTTAACGCCCAGCTCCATATCGTCGCAAGAGTTGATTTCGTAGATTTTACTGACTACCATTTTTTGCCTTCCGTGATTTTTTGTATTATACCTCTGCCGAGCTAAATTTAGCTTTTTTGGTCAGGTATAATCGGTCGATCGTAAGCTATGCGGTGGTTATACTAAGGATTATGGAATCGATTTTTGGTTTTGATAAATTTAAGCGTAAGATTTAAATTTTAACTGTGAGATTAAAAATTATTTGTGGTTTCGCCGCCGAATTTTAATAGAGCCGAACCCCAAGTAAAACCGCCGCCAAATGCGTCCAATAAAAGCAAATCGCCTTTTTTAAGTCTGCCTGCTTCGTATGCGTCATTCATCGCCATAGGTATAGAGGCTGAGCTTGTGTTGCCGTATTTTCCGACGGTTACGACACACTGTTCGTTTGTAAAATTTAAGCGCTGCTTGACCGCCTCGATGATGCGTAAATTTGCTTGATGAGGTATAAAAAGATCGATTTTATCGCTTGAAATTTGATTTTTTTCTAGGATATCTACGACGTCTTTAGTTAGCGTCTGGACGGCGATTTTAAAGACTTCGTTGCCCGACATCTTGATAAATTTCTCTTCGCCGCCTGGAGTTATGAGTAGGTTTGCGTAGTTGCCGTCGGCTGCGGTGTGAACGTCGATTATTTCGTTTTTTTCACTAGCGCTTACGACCGCTGCACCTGCTCCGTCGCCAAATAGTATGCAAGTCGTTCTATCGGTCCAATCGACGATCTTACTTAGTTTTTCGGCTCCGATTATCAATACGTTTTTTTTGCCTCCACTTTCAATCAGTGATTTTGCAAGCTCAAGCAGGTAAATAAAGCCCGTGCAAGCCGCGCTTATATCAAATGCCGTAATGGCATTTATGCCTAAATTTTTAGCGATTTTACACGCCGTCGAAGGCATACAAAAGTGATCGGGCGAGATAGTCGCGCAGATAACCGCATCGATATCTTCTGCTGTCAAATTTGCTCTTTCAAGCGCTATTTGTGCCGCTTTCGTGCCAAGATCGCTCGTATCTTCGCCCTGCGCTATGCGTCTTTGGCTGATGCCGGTGCGTTTAACTATCCATTCGTCGCTAGTTTCCACCATTTTTTCAAGGTCGAAATTTGTTAAAATTTTAGGTGGAGCGTATGCGGCTATGGATATTAGCGAGGCTTTTGGCATTAAATTTTTCTTTGTAATTTCATTTTGCGAAGTGCGAAAGCTCGTCTTCGATGACTTTGTTTATATCGGAGTTTGCGAATTTTAGAGCTTGAAATATCGCGTTTTTGATAGCTTTCGGTGTGCTTTTACCGTGGCTTATTATGACGCAGCCGTTCACGCCAAGTAGCGGTGCGCCACCATATTCGTCGTAATCGACTTGCTGTTTTAGAGTTTTAAAAACTTTTTTCATGAGAAGCGAGCCTGCTATAGCGACCGGGGATTTTTTAACGTGTTTTTTGATGATTTTTGTTATCGCGTCAGCTACGCCTTCACTTGTCTTTAGCAGGATATTTCCGACGAATCCATCGCAAATCACGACATCGACGCTTCCGTCAAAGACTTGATTTCCTTCGGCATTGCCTACGAAGCTGTCGAGTTTTGAAATCATTTCAAAGGCTTCTTTCGTCACCTCGTTGCCTTTACTGCTCTCTTCACCGTTTGATAAAAGTCCTAGTTTAGGGGATTTTATTTTTAAAATTTCTTTTGCGTAGGCTTCGCCCATTATCGCAAATTGAAATAGATGCTCCGGCCTGCAGTCCACGTTTGCGCCGACATCCAAAACTAGCGTGTTGCCGCCGGTTACGTTTGGCATTAGCGTCGCTATCGCTGGGCGCGAGACGTTTTTTAGTCGCCCGACTCGAAGCGTGGCAAGACTCATCGTAGCTCCGCTGTGTCCTGCCGAAACTACGGCCTTGGTTTGCTTATTTTTAAGTAGCTCGATAGCCTTAAAAATACTGCTTTCTTTTCGCTTTAACGCATCGGTGGCGCCGTCGCTCATAGAGACGACCTCGTCGGCTTGAATAAATTTTACGTATTGTTTTAAATTTTGCGGAACGAGGCTTTCTAAAATTTTCGTATCACCTACCAAAACGACTTCAAATTTTACTTCTTTTAAAGCCTCGATCACGCCGCCGATAATAGGTTGCGGACCGAAGTCGCCGCCCATCGCGTCAATGCAAATGCTGGTCATTTGTATTAATACTCTCCGGTAGTTTTATTTACGCGGTGAGGCATTTTCCATGAGCCGTCTTTATCTTTTACGGGAACCGGAAGCGTTACTTTGTAGTGCGTTCTTCTCTTTGCCGCGCGAGTATGACTTACTCTTCGTTTAGGTACTGCCATTTTATTCTCCTTTATAGATTTTTACATTTATCACAATAAAAATAATCGCTCTTAAAAGCTTCTATTTCGCTTGTTAATACTTCTTCTAAATTTACAAAACCGTCGAAAAACTCTACTACATCGTCGAGGTTTTCTTCGTTATCTTTATAAATTCCGTCGCTTAATATCAAATTTACATCTTCATCAAGCTTTAAATTTATATCTTCGCCGCATCGGTCGCAGTTGTGAGTTATTTCGCCTACGATTCTTCCTTTACAACTAACTAAATTTTGGGTTATTCTTTTTAGTTCGCCGTTGAAAATTACTCCCTCCGAGTTTAGCTCGAACGGCATTTGATTATTTGTGACTTTGGCGAAAGATATTTTCAAAATTTAACCTAAATTTAGCAAATTTCTCTTGTTGCAAAGAAAAATGCGATCTCGTTTTTAGCGTTTTCTAGGCTGTCGCTACCGTGAACGGCGTTTGCGTCGATGCTCTCTGCAAAGTCGGCTCTAATAGTGCCCGGTTTTGCTTCTTTTGGGTTTGTTGCGCCCATTAGATCGCGATTTTTGGCTACCGCATCGTCGCCCTCAAGAACCATAACTACGACTGGTCCGCTAACCATAAAATCAACCAAATCGTTGAAGAAAGGTCTGTCTTTGTGAACTGCATAGAAAGCTTTTGCGTCGCATGTGCTTAGTTTGACTTTTTTCATAGCGGCGATTCTTAGTCCATTACTTTCGAATCTATCCACGATTTTTCCGATAACGCCCTTTTTTACGGCATCAGGCTTGATAATAGAAAGCGTTTGTTGCATAAAATTTCCTTTTTGTGGTTTTTATAAGGCGATGATTATATCAAAAAAAAATTAAATTTCAAAATAAGCCCCGCAAAAGGGCTTAGATGCGTAGCTTACGAGATGACGGCAGTTTCTCCCGTTCTCATATCTGCAGTTATCTCGGCGCGAGAAGGCTGTCCTGCAAAAGGAGCGTCCCAAACGATGCAGCCGTCAGTCGGACAGGCCGAGGCGCATGCCGGTTCGTCGTTAAATCCTACACACTCTACGCATTTATCCGCATAGACGTAGTATGCGTCCTCGCCGGTCGGGTTATCCGCGTCGTCTACGATAGCGCTCGTCGGGCACTCGTCGATGCATGAGCCGCAGCTGATGCAAATATCTGTTATTTTTACTGCCATTTTTTATCCTTGTTGGTCAAAATTTTCGCAAGAATATCAAAAACTAAGTAAATTTGATATTAAATTTTTGCGTTAAATTTTAAAACGAAAACGTAAATTTTTAGCTCTTTTTAATTTTTAGATGATATAATTTCGCTACAAATAAAAATTATTAAGGAGAAAAAATGTTAGTAACAAAAAAAGCACCTGACTTTACAGCTGCAGCAGTTTTAGGAAACAATCAAATCGTAAACGATTTCAACCTATATAAAAATATCGGCGAGAAAGGCGCGGTAGTATTTTTCTACCCTATGGACTTTACATTTGTTTGCCCTAGCGAGATCATCGCGTTTGACAAAAGATACGACGAATTTAAAGCTCGCGGTATCGAAGTTATCGGCGTTTCAACAGACAACCAATTCTCTCACTTCGCATGGAAAGAAACTCCGGTAAACAAAGGCGGTATCGGCCAAGTTCGCTACCCGCTAGTAGCCGATATGACGAAGTCTATCGCTCGCGGCTTTGACGTACTTCTAGAAGACGCTGGCGTCGCTCTTCGCGGTAGCTTCTTACTTGATAAAGACGGCACCGTTCGCCATGCGGTTATCAACGACCTTCCGCTTGGCAGAAACATCGACGAGATGATAAGAATGGTAGATACTATGCTATTTACAAACGAGCACGGAGAGGTTTGCCCTGCCGGCTGGAACAAAGGCGATAAAGGCATGAAAGCCGATACTGCAGGCGTCGCAGACTACCTGTCTCACAACGCAGATAAACTATAATCATCCAAATTTAAGGGCGAGCTCTCGCCCTTAGTGCTTCTTTTCTACATCTTTACACCAAAACAACATTAAGTTTAATACAAAATATCAGTAATTAAATGAAAAAATAAGGATTTTTTACTATAATCTAGTTTTAAACTTTATTCAAAAGGAATCATATTTCAGATGAACGGTACGTATAACGACAGCTCTTTTATGCGCGAGGACGCAGTGACCGTATTTGCCAGAGTGCGAAACGATAACCGCCAGGTCCACTTTCTAAATCTTTACAATGGCGTAAAAGTCGAGTGCATGGGCGAAGTAGAGCATGTAGAAGACGATACGGTCGTCTGCAAGGTAACATTAGAGCAAATTTTGGCCATGAAAGAGGAACAAAACGCCTATATCGTACGCGATGAATATTTTTCCGAAAATTTAAGGGCGGATATCGTCGGATTTGATCTTGCAAATTTGACCGTAACGCTACAAAATTTCACGTATATGCAAAATCTGCACGCAAACCTAAGAAAACACCAGCGCGTTTATCCCGATCGCTATACTAGAGTGATCTTGACGCAAAACGGTAGCGAAATACAGGGCAACCTATACGATATCTCAAGGGGAGGACTAGGCGTCGTTAGCTTGGACGACGGCGGATTTAAAGAGAGCGAGCCTGTAAACGCTAAATTTGAGCTATGCATACCGGACGATGCGGGCGGCTCTAATAAAAACATAAGAATAGATACCGATCTAAAACTTGTCGCAGCGTTAAGATATAAAGGCGCGATGAGATATTGTTGCGAGCTAACAGGTAAAGACGGTACTACGGGCGAAGATATAGCGAAATTTACCAAAAGACGCGTAATAGAAACTCTCGAAGAGCTCAAAGAACAGATAAAAACTTACCAATAAATTTAACGCAAAATTAAAAGGCGAGCCTCGCGCTTGCCTTTTTTAAATTTACCCGTCTCGCTTTCAAAATTTATCCCGTAGCTTCACCCGAAATTTAATCAAAAATCAGTAAAATAGCCCAAAATTTACAAGGAAGCACATGAAAACCATCCAAGAAAATTTAAAGCTATTTTACGTCGGTCTCAAAGACAAAGAGCCGTTTTTTTACAAAAACAAAGACCTCACGACGCACGCAGCCATCATCGGAATGACAGGTAGCGGTAAAACCGGCCTTGGCATCAGCATCCTAGAAGAAGCCTGCATCGATAATATCCCGACCTTTATAATCGACCCAAAGGGCGATATGACAAACCTCGCTTTGGCCTTCCCGCAGATGCGCGCGCAGGATTTTGCGCCCTACGTCGATGAAAACGAAGCACAAAACAAAGGCATGAGCGTGGATGAATTTGCCGCGAGCGAAGCGCAGACGTGGGCGAAAGGCATCGAAGGCTCGTTTCAAAGCCTAGAGCGCGTGGGGCTTTTTAAAGATAGCACCGAACTAAAAATTTACACGCCAAAGAGCAGTAGCGGCGTCGGCGTGGCACTGCTGGGCGATTTTGCGCGCCCGAATTTAGATGCAGGCAGCGAGGAGTTTAGCGAGTACGTAGGCTCTCTGGCTAGCTCCGTGCTCTCGCTCGTTGGCATAGAAAACGACGTAAACTCAAAAGAACACCTGCTCATCTCAAACATTTTTATCGATAAATTTGGCCAGGGCGCGGACGTGAGCCTAGAGGAGCTCATCGGCTTTATCGCGACGCCTCCGTTTGCTAAGATCGGCGTATTTGACGTGGAGAAATTTTATCCGAGCTCCGATC
This sequence comes from uncultured Campylobacter sp., assembly GCA_937896205.1. Taxonomy (GTDB): domain Bacteria; phylum Campylobacterota; class Campylobacteria; order Campylobacterales; family Campylobacteraceae; genus Campylobacter_A. Next base: position 7,757 of record CALBNA010000212.1, read on the forward strand.
GCATGAAACTAGCGGTTAAGATCAACACGCTGCTAGCAAGCCCTGATTTTCGCGCGTGGCTAAGCGGCGAGCGGCTAGACATCTCAAAGATGCTTTTTAACGCAAACGGCAAGGCAAAGTGCAATATCTTTACCATCTCGCACCTAAAAGACAGCGAGAGGATGTTTTTCGTGACGCTGTTGCTAAACGAGATCATCGCGTGGATGCGCAAGACCGAGGGTACGAGCTCGCTTCGTGCGGTGCTTTATATGGACGAGATTTTCGGATTTTTCCCGCCAAACGGCAACCCGCCGTCTAAAACCCCGATGCTAACTCTGCTAAAGCAAGCCCGCGCACACGGCCTTGGCGTGATACTGAGCACCCAAAACCCGGTGGATCTTGACTACAAGGGCCTTAGCAATATCGGCACGTGGTTCATCGGGCGCTTGCAAACCGCGCAGGACAAAGCGCGCGTGATCGACGGTATGACGGGGCTTGCGGGCTCTGCGATGGATAAAGGCGAGATAGAAAATCTCATCTCAAATTTGCAAAAGCGCAACTTCCTACTAAAAAACATCCACGAGGACGGGCTGTCCGTCATCTCGACGCGCTGGGCTCTGAGCTACCTAAAAGGACCGCTTAGCCGCGAGCAAATTTCAAATTTGATGAAAGAGCAAAAGAGCGGGGCAAATTTGAGCGGATCAAGCCCGGCAAAAAGCTCAAATTTCGCCGCCAAACCGGTGCTGTCGCCCGATATCGCTCAAATTTACGCCGCGAGTTCAAATTTGCAAGAGGGCGGCGAGTTGGAGGGGTATCTTTACGGCGAGGCGAAAGTGCGATTTTACGACGCTAAAAAGGGGCTTGACGAGGTTCGCGAGGTAAATTTCACGCTAAGGCTGGATGAAGCTCAAAAAAGCGCCGACTGGAGCGAAGCTAGCGAAAATATGCATTTTACCGCAGTTTCGGAGCCAAATTTCAAGCTCTCCTACGCGCCGCTGCCTGGCTTTGTCGCGGGAGCTAAAAATTTCAAAGAGCTAACCAAAAATTTCAAAGAATTTATCTATAGAAACTACAAGCTTAGGCTCTTTAGCGCGCTAAATTTAAGCTCGGCGTCGGGCGAGAGCAAGGAGGAGTTTTACGTCCGTTTGGCCGATAAATGCAACGAAATTTTAGAGGCGCAAACGGCTAAGCTCACGGCAGAGTTTGACAAGCAAAAAGCGCGATTGGAGGAAAAACTAAACCGCTCGGTGGCAAAGCTAGAAAAAGAGCAGCGAGACTTTAAAAGCAAAGGCATCGAGACGGCGATCTCGGTGGGTGCGAGCATTTTGGGGGCGATTTTTGGCAAAGGGCTGCTAAGTAGCGGCAACATCGGCAAGGTCGCGACCTCCGCGCGCTCAGCAAACAGCGTGCTAAAAGAGCGTAGCGACGTCAAACTAAGCGAGCAAGAAGTCGCCCAGCTAAACGCGCAGATCGAGGAGCTGATGGCGAAATTTGAAGAAGACGCCAGCGCGCTAAAAGCCAAAAACGACGTGCAAAACGTGGAGGTGACGGAGGTGGAGGTTAGTCCAAAGAGTAGCGATATATACGACGAAAAACTCTATCTTCTTTGGAAATAGCGGCTCGTCTCGCGAGCGCTTTTCCGAG
>CALBNA010000213.1 GCA_937896205.1 uncultured Campylobacter sp.
ATCGGCACACTCGTGTAAATTTAATGCAAATTTGCAAATTTACTAGCAAATTTGATGACCAAAAAAGACTCAAGCAAAAATCATAAGTAAAAATAAATTTGCCGCCTTCGTAACAAATCAAAAATTCGGCGGCAAATTTAAAATAAGAGTTCAAATTTTTAAGATACGGCGGACATTATCGGAGCTTGTTGCACTCCTCTATCCGCCTTACAAATCTACTTAAACACCGGCGCGGCCGCCTAAAACGGCCAACCGCAAGCGCTTAAAAGAGCCGCTAGGCGAGCTAAATTTTACTTTTTAGCTTGCAGATACACTGGCTCAAGCTTGGCTGCGACCTCGCGCAGATCGGCGATGCGGCTCTGGCTAGACGGGTGGGTGCTCAGTATCTCAGGCACGCTACCGCCGCTTTTTTGCGACATTTTGACCCAGACGTTTACCGCCTCTTTAGGATCGTAGCCCGCGCGCGCCATCAGCTCTGTGCCGATGTGGTCGGCCTCGCGCTCGTGCGAGCGAGAAAACGGCAACGAGATGGTGTACTGCGCAGCCATATTTATGGCGCCGGTAGCTAGATCGCCTAGCCCCGCAGCCTGCGAAACGGCGAAAATGCCGACGTTTTTGAGCATATCCGTGCTGGCCTGCTCTCGGCTATGCTCACGCAGCGCGTGTGCGATCTCGTGTCCCATGACGGCGGCTAGCTCGCCGTTTGTGAGCGAGAGATTTTTGATGATGCCGCTATAAACGACGATGCGGCCGCCCGGCATACACCACGCATTTATCGTGTTTTCGTCGATTACGTTTACTTCCCATTTCCACTTGAGCGCATCCTCTCTAAACGCTCCGACCTGCGCGATGAGCCGCTTGGCGACGTCTTGCACTCTTTTTGTCATCACGGGATCGATGTTTAGTGCACCCTTTTTGCGCGCGCCGCTAAGCGTCTCTACGTAGGCTTTGGCTGCGGCCTCGTTCATCTCCTGTTCGCCGACTAAAAACATCTGGCGTCTGTTTTCGCCTAGTGCGCCGCCGCTAGTTGAGCTGGTGAAGCAGCCAGTCAGCATCGTCGCAGTAAACACGGCGAGCAAAATAATTTTTTTTATCGTCATTTTTCATCCTTTGCGAGATTTTGGCGATTATACCGCTAAAACAGCTATAAATTCGTAAATAGGCGTTTAAATTTGGCTTAACGACGTCAAATTTGTAAAGAAACGGCGGGTAAATTTGAGTTTTATTTTTGGCGGTTTTATGGATCTGCATTAAATTTGTGCGGGTCAAATTCGGCAAATTTGCGTGCCTGAGTCCGCTTTAGACGGCTCGGACGTGACTACGCAAGCTCAAATTTAACCGCTGCTTGCGAGCCCTCAAATTTACGTCCGAGTCAAAGCTAAATTTGAGCGGCTGCTGGCGCGAGCGCGAGCCAAATAAACCCGAGTCGCCGCGCAAGCAAAAGCCAAATTTAAAAGAGCCTGATTTACGCTGGCTCGCTTTGTAAATTTTCATCCAGCTTAACGCGCTTATACTCGATATTTTTCTCAAATTCCTTAAGTCTTTTATGGATAGAGCGCAGCTCCGTGATGACCGTCCAGTTGTTCATAAACACCGCAAGCGATCCGCGCACTTGGCTAAAGGCATTTACGACTTGCATCATCACGCCCAGAGTTATAGTGCCCGCGAGAACGCTAGGACCCATCGCGATGAGCGGGACGATGACCATGCTTTGGCCAAACATATATCTCCAGATGTCAAAATATCCGTAGTGCAAAAATAGCCTGTAGTAATTTCGCTTTAGATCGTTAAACAGCCCCTCAAGCTTCTCCGGCGCGCCGTAGTTTGCCTTGTCATCCTCGGCGTATACGAGTTCTTTTCTAAACGCGGCTTCGACTTTTTGGTTGTTGTACTCAAGGCCCGGAAGCTTGATACCCACGAACCACGAGATCGCGAGTCCTCCGATACTAACCGTTAGCGCGATCCATACGAGCGAGCCCTCGCTTTTGCCAAGTAGCGGTATATCGACCTGTCCGCTAAGCGCCCAAAGTATCGGGATAAATGCGATGAGCGTCATCACTGCATCAGCCACCTGCGAGCCTAAATTTTCCACGACTTTGGCAAAGCGGTAGATATCCTCTTGGATACGTTGTGAGCTGCCTTCGATGTCGATTTTGACGTTTCGCCAGTATTTTATGTAGTCAAACGTCATCGCCTCGCGCCACTTAAACGTCCAAAGGCGCGTGAAATAGTTCGTCATCGTCGCAAGCAGGACGTACGGGAAGGCGATCTTGGCAAATTTAAGCACGCAAGTCCAAAAATCGTCTATCGTGTGATCTTTGACGTTTTGCAAAATATCGTAAAAGTCCTTGTACCAGTTGTTTAGAAGCACGATCATCTGCACTTGCGCGTAGGTCGATATTAGCAGCGCCGCGAGTCCGAAATACGCCCATGCGGCCCATTTTTTATTCGCGAAAAACGACGAAAACATCTATTTGCCTTTAAATTTGAGATTTAGTCGCAAAGTATAGCAAAACCCAGCTAAATTTATGCGCGTTAGATTACTGTTATGCGTATTACGTTAAAATCCGGCGAATTTTTTACAAAGGATGAAAATGAAAAAGACTGTTTTGGGATTTGCGCTATTTTCAGCGCTTGCGTCGGCGGCTCTGGGCGGCGAGACGATCGAGGTTTATAAAAGCCCGGACTGCGGTTGTTGCGGAAAGTGGGGCGAGATAATGAAAAAAAACGGCTTTGAGATCGTAGAGCACAAAACAAACGCGATAATCGAAACGAAAAACAAATACGGCATTCCGCCGGAGCTATCTAGCTGCCACACCGGTATAGTCGGAGGTTACGCTATCGAGGGGCACGTGCCGGCTGAAGAGATAAAGGCGCTTTTAGCCGCCAAACCGGCTGACGTCGTGGGTATCTCGGTACCCGGCATGCCGCTGGGAAGCCCCGGCATGGAGCAGGGCGGCATCGTCGAGGATTACGATGTGATTGCATTTAAAAAGGACGGCACGAGCGAAGTTTTTGCAAGCTATAAAAACGGCAAGAAGGTAAAATAATTTAGCGAGATCGGCGTAAAATTTACCAACGCCGCGGCCATCGTTTTATCGGGTTTCGCGGTGATTTTTGCCGCAAGACTATTTTTTAAATTTAAGCGCCGCACCGCGTCAAATTTGGTGCAAAATCAAGCTAAATTTAACCCCCGTCGCTGTATCATTAAAATAAATTTGCAAAGGAGCGGGCGTGGCGAGATTAATTTTTATCCTGTTTATTTTAGGCTTTCTCACGTGGCTTTATATGGGCGGGACGACCAAAACGGTGGCTGATTACAAGGGTATGAGCCGCGAGGAGCTCGAGGCTTTGTGTCTTGAGAAAAAGGACAAAAAGGCCTGCCAAAAAATAGCGATCGACTTCGTAAACGGCGCGAAAGCAAACGGCGGCAAACCGCAGTTTTAGGATTTTTGCATTTATAAATTCGGCGGGCAAATTTGACGGCGTAAACTTGGTTTAAATTTTATAAATTTAACCGCTAGCATTTTTGCGGTGCGGGTCTAGGCGCGTCAAATTTGGACTCAAATTTAAATAAATTCCGCAAATTTGAGCCAAACGGCGCATAATATAAGCAATATTTGTATTACAAGTTTAGCGCGGAGGTTAAATTTGCGCTCAAATTTAAGCCGAAAACAAGGTACGCACGCGACCAAAAGCGTCAAAATGCGGCAAAATAGCCCCCGCGGCGCTCACTCGCGCTAGAG
>CALBNA010000214.1 GCA_937896205.1 uncultured Campylobacter sp.
GCGGCGAATTTTGCGAGCTATTTTTGCTGCCAAGCGGCTTTAGCGCGGTTAGAGTCGCGCGGCAGATCAAGCAAATTTTAGAGCAAAAAGGCTACGGCGAGGGCTTCGTAACGGCTACGGGCTACGGACGCGTCAGCGTAGAGTACGCGCAGCTTAGCATGAGCGAAATTTTATGCCATGGCCTTGGGGCGCACTTTTTGTTCGAGAAAGACTGCACCGTCATCGACGTGGGCGGGCAGGACACCAAGGCTATCAAAATAGAAGGTGGCAAGCCTACGGACTTCATCATGAACGACAAATGCTCGGCCGGCACGGGCAAATTTTTAGAGATCAGCGCGGGGCGTTTGGGCCTCGATCTGAGCGAAATTTACAAAACCGCCCGCAAAAATCCCGCGATCAAGCTAAGCTCCCATGCGCGGTTTTTGCTGAGACCGTCCTCGCTAAGTGCAAACGAAGGGCGACCTGGTCGCAAATATCGCCGAGCGCTACCTCAAAATCCCCTGTTCGGTGATGTATCAAAACGACGCCAGAGGCGATATTATAAAGGAATTTATCCACGAGTATCAAGCAGACGGTGTCATCGATGTCGTGCTAAGTGGCTGTCACACCTACGCGATCGAGACGAATAAAATAAAGGAGGCGAGCCGCGAAGCGGGAGCGAACTATATGTCGCTAGAGACCGATTATTCAAAACAAGACGTCGGACAGATACGCACGCGCTTGGAAGCGTTTATCGAGCTACTTTAATCGATACTGTTTGAAATTTTGAAATGAAGAATTTTTTAAATTTAAAAACAAACCAAAGAAAGGAGAGGTTGCATGAAATTTAAGGAGATAGACGAATCTCGTCGCGGCTTTTTAAAAGGAGCTTTGGCAGCAGCCGCCATCGCCAGACCGGAAGCGATGCTTGCTGGCTATACGCCGTTTAAGCCAGGTTCCCTGCAGGTTTGGTCGTGCGGAGGGCTGTCCGAAGCATTTAACGAGCTAAACGCCGTTTATGAGTCAAGAACGGGACACAATATCCAGTACACCGGCGCCTTTGCGGGCGCGCTCGGAAAGTCGCTGCTAGCCTTGCAGGGCAAGACGGAGGTTTTCGGCGCTCGCGTTTTGGAGCTCTCTCAAAAACTACGCAAGGCTGGCCTTAGCCTTCGCTTTAGACCGTTATGTTTTACCGACTACGTTTTAGTAGTGCCCAAAGGCAACCCCGCGGGCATTCGCGATCTGAAGGATCTAGCAGAGCCTGGCGTGCGGGTGATGCTACCGCTAAGGGCATCGCCTCCGGGTAGCGGACCGGTAAAGGGAATTTTGAAAAATTCAGGTCTCACAGGGCCCGTTATGAAAAATATGGTCGCCAACGGAGCGTGCGTTATTACCATGATGTGCGATCTGGTAGATGGCAAGGGCGATGCGTCCATAATCGAAAAGCGCCTAACGACGCACGATAGGTTTAAAGACAAGATCGAATATATGCCTATCGACGAGAAACTCATCCCGCCCGGGCCGCTTACCTTTACGCTAAATATCATGAAGTACGTAAAGGACGAGAAGCTGGCCGACGACTTCGCGGACTTCGTCTGTTCCGTGGAGGGGCAGGAAATTTTCGAGCAGCACGGCTTTACCTCCATCCATTCGGCGCGCGGGCTTGAACTCATAGAAAGGTTTGGTGTAAAAGATGTTTAGTATCGTAAATATGGCAAAGATGAAAAAAGTCTCTAGGCTAACTAAAATTCGTCGCTTGGTGCAGCTGATTTTTATCGGCGCGATCGGGCAATGGGCGTATTACGGGATTTTTAGATGCCCATTTATCGTGCCTTTTGTAAACTGCCAATCCTGTCCGATCGTTACGTGCTGGGGGCGGATCGCGACCGTGTTTTTCGGCTTTTGGCTATTTATCCCCGTGCTGGTTATTTTCCTTGGGCGCGCGTTTTGCGGCTGGCTTTGCCCGGGCGGATTCGTAAATCAAATGCTCGGCAAATTTGCCGCTTTTAAGCTCAAGCTAAAAAATAACAGGAAGCTACGATATGCGCAAATAGGCATGGTTCTAGCCGTTTTGCTTAGCGCAGGCGTATATTTTATCTACGGCAACCCTCGCGTTATGATCCCTATCCGTACCAGCGACGAGTACCTAAACGCCGTTATCATGTCCTTTAAATTTTCAGATTGGTACTGGGCAGTTCGCACCGCCGTCGTCGTGGCCCTCATCGCCGCATCCTTGATCGTCGCAAATTTATGGTGCCGCTTCGCCTGTCCTAGCGGCGGCATAATGGAGCTGCTGCGTAAAATTTCAATATTTCGCGTTTATAAAACGAGCGCCTGCGATAACTGCAACGCCTGTTTGCGCAAATGCGAAATGGGCACGAGACCGGACGAGATGAACTGCACGAACTGCGGCGATTGTATGGATGTTTGCCACGCGGATGCCATCAAATTTGGAAGGAAAAAAGATTGATGAATTTTTTCGCCAAACCCTCCTTCGACAACCACCCCTGCTTTAGCAAAAAAGCGTCCGCCGCCTACGGGCGCGTGCACCTTCCTGTAGCGCCGCATTGCAATATCCAATGCAATTTTTGCAACCGCATCTACGACTGCGCCAACGAAAACCGCCCCGGCGTAACGGGGAGGGTGCAAAGCCCGGACGAAGCCGCGCTATACGTGGAAAATCTATTTAAATTTAGACAAGATATCTCGGTCATCGGTATCGCAGGGCCCGGAGATCCTATGTGCGATGCCGACAAGACCCTAGCGACTTTTGAAAAATGCAAAGCCCGCTTCCCTCACGCCCTACTTTGCCTATCCACAAACGGCCTGTCCCTGCCCGAGCATGTGGATGATATCGTGCGAATCGGCGTGAGCCACGTGACGGTAACGGTCAATGCCGTAACGCCGGACGTAGGCGGCAAAATTTATGCATGGGTGCGCTACAAAAACAAAATTTACCACGGCGAAGAGGGCGCTAGAATTCTTGCGGAGCGCCAAGAGGAAGGGGTTCGCAAACTAAAAGAAGCCCGTATGATCGTAAAGATCAATACGGTCGTAATCCCTGGCGTAAATATGGATCACGTCCCGCAAATCGCGAAAAAGGCCAAAGAGTGGCAGGCCGATATCATGAACTGTATGGCGATGATCCCCGTGCATGATACCCCTTTTGCAAATATCAAATCGCCCTCGAATGAAGAAATTCGCAGCATGCGAAAGCTCATCGGCGGCTCAATGGCGCAGATGACTCACTGCAGCAGATGCCGCGCCGACGCATGCGGCAAGCTTTGCGAGAGATAAAGACCTGCTTTTAGCGGGTCTTTTATCCGGCCTAGGATACGCTCTCATAGCACACAAAATTTTATGTGAGATTTAAATTTAAAATTTGTCTAAATTTAGAACTAGCAAGTGGCCGATAAGCGGCTTTTTAGCGGCGGCGGTTTTTTAAAATTTAAAAACAATTTTTAAATAATATTATTTTGCTTTTATTTAACTTTTGGTACAATAACTCCAAAATTAGGCATCAAAAAAACCGTATAACGGTAAAATAA
>CALBNA010000215.1 GCA_937896205.1 uncultured Campylobacter sp.
AATATGGATCATAGCGATCATTTTGGCCTTAGCGATGCCAGAGTTGATACTCGCTTTTTTCTACTACGCGGCTGCAACTCAAGACAAATTTGAAAATATCGACAAGAGCAACTTTTACCGTTCGCCTGAGGGTGAAATTTACGCTGCTATCGCACACAGCGGCAGGTATTTGCTAAAGGGCGCGGACAAAGATAGCTTTCGCGTCTTAAATTTACCGCACTATTACTACTACTCAAACGTGGCGGCCGACAAAAACAACGTCTACTGCTCAACGAAGATCTTGCAAGGACTTGATCCTAAAAGCGCTCGCCTACTTGGTAACGGCTATTTGACTGATGGCAAGATAAGCTACTTTTGTAGCCCAAAAGGCGAGAAACAGCCGGGATTTAACGAATTTACCGCCGTTATGAAAAGCATTGCTAATGTTTTTATAAAAAGCTATGAGGGTAGCTCTTATTTTTATAAAAACGTACGCGTTGATAGCGTAAATTTAGAGCCAGTTTTTGACATGGGCTTTGCAAAAGACGGTGAGACGCTTTATTACATGGGCGAAAAGCTAGACGCCGACCCTAAGGGGCTAAAATTTATAAAGACTCTAAACAGTCAAAAAAGCGATTATTTTACGGATGGCAGGAGTGTCTTTTTAAACGGACAAAAGCTCGATGTAATCTACACAGATGAGATGAGCGAGGTGGCGACCGATCCTTATCAAGAAACGCACTATCTTTTTGAGCCAAAGACGGGCGCGGTTTTTGCAAATGGGCATAAATTTAGCGAGCAGGCCATGCCGTTTGCGCCTATTTACAACGAGGGCGACGCATATATCTTTTGGCCTATTTTTGTTGGTAAAGATGGAGTTTATTTTTGGGACAAGAGTAAACCGGGGCTTGAAAAGATCTCAAATTTTAAGCCCAAAGGCAAAATTTACAGATTTTACTCCGATCTCTTTGCTGATGATGAGAGCATCTACTTCTTGCAAAATAGCGAGGAGTGGCAGCACTCTAGACACGGTAGGCAAGTTAGCGCGCGTTTGGTCGGGCTTTATAGGCTAACTAGCAAAGCCGCACTTCGTCAAGTCGGCCTCGTAAAGGGCGGCGAGTATGGCACGGTCTTTGCGGACGATAAAAAGAGCTATTTTGTTAGCAGCTACTATGACGGATTTTACGCAAAAGATGGCATTTACGAGATAGCTGATCTTAGAGCGGTTGAAATTTTAACCAGACCGCCGCACTTTCAGGGCAAAGAGTTGGAGGCAAAGGATATCTACGAGATGATAAAAACCGGCGCGCTCGTGCCTGCTAGCGGCGAGGAGGTGGCGATATCTCGCATCGAGGTAGAAAAGCCGACCATCATACTTTATATCACATTTGGCATCGCTTTTATCGTTGCGGTCATTTTTGGAATTTTCAACGTCATTCTCTATGTCGCAGCAATATCG
>CALBNA010000216.1 GCA_937896205.1 uncultured Campylobacter sp.
AGATCTAGTACGGTCTCGTGGGCTCGGAGATGTGTATAAGAGACAGCTTAGAAACTGATCGGCTTCGTTTAGCAGTAGCACGGGCTCGCTCTTGCTTTTGGCGCAGATTTCTTTATATGTATCGAAAATTTTACGCACGTTTTGCTCGCTCTCGCCGACGTATTTACTCAAAATTTTAGAGCAGTCAAAGCTAAGAACCTGCTTTTTTAGGCTCTTTGCGAGGCTTAGCGCACTCATGGTTTTGCCCGTACCCGGCGGCCCGTAAAAGATGATTTTGGCGTCCACGTTTTTGCGCGACTTGATGCCCCAGCTAGATAGGCGCGCCAGCACGCGGCGATCTACTTGCTTTAGGATCGCGTCTAGCAGCTCTTTTACCTTCACATCCAGTACGACGTCGTTTATGTCGGTCGAGGGCTCGATGAGCTCAAAGATCTCCTGCTCTTTTACGAGAGTTTCTAGCGCTAGTTTTTTGCTTTTGCTCTCGGTTTTGGGGTGCATTACGCTTTGTAAAATTTCGTCGGTTATGTAAAACGTCCTGCTAAAGCCGCCGTAAGCGTTTAGCGACTCGTCGTAGTCGATGAGGCCGTTTTCGATTAGCTTTGAGCCCTCGTCCAGTAGGGCACGGTTTTTGATGCGTTCAAATTCATCCGCGCTCAAAATCCCTACAAGTGCGTTTAGATCGCGGTTGGCATCCGTTTCGCCGACGTATTCTTCCTTTAAAAGCGCGAGGAAAATAAGCTGCTCTTTGTCATTTAGTGAGTTATCTTTGAAAATTTGCTCGACGGAGATCGAAATCTTGCTTAAATTTAGCCGTTTTTCGATGATGGTTTCTAGCTCTTTCACGTCTTTTTCGAGGCGGTTTTTGGCGTCGCTTGATACGTTTTTGCTAAAAAACGAGAGCTTGCCGTAAAGCTCCACGCGCAAAAACTGATCTTTTAGATAATCAAGATGATCGGCGTAGGGTGCGACTGCGGGTAGCGTAAGCCTAAACTCGCCCTCTTCTAAAATTTTTAAAAAAAGCGGCGATAGCGAGATCTCGCTGTGAAGCAGGCCTAGTAAATTTGAGCCCGCGCCGTCTGCGTTAGGGTTTTTAAATATAGAAAAGCCCTGCACGATCCAGCCGCTTTCTAGTAGGTTTTTTACGTCCGTAAGGCCTGCCAGAAATTTATACTCCTCGCTACCAAAAACCGTGCAGAGCACGTCGTAAGCGCTACTTTGTGGAGTGCCCTCGACGTAGTTTTTGCTCAGGTGGCGTAAAATCTTCGCCTCGTTTTCGCTGCATTTTATGAGCGAGGAAATTTTAGAATTTTGCTCGCCGCCGATAAACTCTATCAAAAACCGCACTAAATTTCACCCCTTATCTGATCCTTTAAAACGCGCTTTAACACCTTGCCCGTCGCGTTTTTAGGCAGCTCGTCTTTAAAATAAATCGTCTTTGGAATTTTAAAATTCGCCAAGTGTTTTTTGAGGTGCGCGCGGATATCTTTTTCGTCTAGGCTCATATTTTCTTTAAACTGGATAAAGGCCGTGACCTCCTCGTCTGCGTGTTCGTCTCTGACGCCGATAACCGCGGCGGCTTCGACTTCTGGCAGCTTAAACAGCACCTCCTCGATCTCGCGCGGGTAGATGTTGATGCCTTTTGAGATGATGAGGTCTTTTTTGCGGTCGACGATAAAGATATAGCCCTCTTCGTCGATCTTAACGAGGTCGCCCGTACGTAGCCAGCCGTTTACGATCGTTTCGTCGGTGGCGTCTGGCATATTTAGGTAGCCCTGCATCACGCAGTCGCCTTTTACGATGAGCTCGCCGACCTCGCCTGCTGGTAGCTCCATCATCTCGTCGTTTATACATTTTACTTCGTAGCCAGGCAGCGGCAAGCCGACGCTTGAGATTTTTTGTTTTTGCATCGTATTTGCCGAGACGATAGGCGAGCATTCGCTAAGGCCGTAGCCCTCTATCAGCACTGCGCGCGGAAATTTGACGCGAAAATCGGCAATAGTCTGCTCTGCCAAAGGCGCTCCGCCGCTGATAAAAATCCTAATGCAGTTAAACCAGCGAAAATACCACGGGATTTTTGCCTTGCCGATAGCCGTATAGATCGCCGGTACGCCTAAAAATACGGTCGCGCGCTTGAGCAGGACTTGCTTTAGGACGTTTGAAAACGGGAAAATGGACTTCACTAAAATAAGCGAACACGCCGAAAATATCGGTAGTAGCACCATCGCCGTGAGAGTAAAGCTGTGAAACATCGGCAAAAACACGGCAAATCTATCCTTCGTGCGTACGTGAAAGACCTCTTGCGCGCCCTGGACGTTTGAGATGAGGTTGCGGTAGCTGATCATCGCGCCCTTTGGCTTGCCCGTGGTGCCTGAGGTGTAGATGATGTGGGCTAGGTCATTAAGCTTTGGTCGGTCGGTCAAATTTAGCTCTATACGGCAGTTTAGCGCGTGAGCGTAGGCGATATTGTTTCCGTCAAATTCAGCCCTATCGCCGATCCAGACGATCTTTTTGATTGCGGTTTTGCTCTCTAGTCCGCGTATCTCTTTGGCTAGCTCGGCCGAAGCAAAGAGAAATTTCGCCCCGCAGTCGTTTATGATGTACTCGAATTCTTCGTATTTTAAGAAGGTATTTATTGGCACGGCCACGGCGCCAAGTAGCGTGATGGCAAAGTAGCTAGCGATAAACTCCGGCGAGTTGTTTACGATCATCGCGACTCGGTCGCCTTTTTGCACGCCCATGCCTTGCAAAAACGCAGCCAGCGTAAAGGCGTTTGCGCGTAGCTGCTTGTAGCTTATTTTGTCCGTTTCGGTGTAGATCGCGATACCGCCGCCGTTTTTGTCTACCGCGACGTTTAGCATATCCTCGAAATTTTCGTAAGGGTAGTTCATGGCTGCGCCTTAAAATTTATATTTCACGTTCAAATTTATCGCCTGAGCGTTGCCGCGTTCAAATTTGCCGTTTGGATAGAGTCCCGACGCATTTGAGTAGTAGCTCACGTCGCGCTCTTTTCTGTCTTGGTAGAAGTAGCTGGCTCCCAGCTCCAAAGCGTCTGTAAATTTGTAGTTAAAGCCTGCTGCGTAGATGACGGCTTTGGTATCTGGCAGGTCAAAGCCCGTAGTGTCGGCTCTAGAGGCTGCCTCGTCAAACGTAACCGCGCCCATCAGGCGGAGCTTATCCGTCGCGTCGTGCGCTACGCCGATGCGGTAGGCGTTGCTGTCCTTCCAGTCGCGCTTTTTAGATGCGTCAAATGCCGCAAAAAACGGGTTGCGATAGTGGGCGGCCGAGGCGCCAGGGTAGTTGAAGTCAAGCTCTTTCCACGCCGACCAATAGGTTCTCTCAAAGTCAAATAGTAGCGTGGTGTTTGCGATTTTGTACGATAGGGCTAAATTTAAGCTCGCAGGTAGCGGTACGGATAGCTTTGCACTGCCGCTATACGAGCCGCCGGCCGGCGCGCTGATGTCGGTGTCGCCTTTTAGATTCATATTTACTTTCGAGCGGTAGGTGGCCGCTAGGCTTAAATTTGAAGTCGGTTTATAGGTGATTGCGGCGTTATAGCCGAAATTTACGCGGTCGCCCTTAATGTCTTGAGTTGCTCTTGCTGGGACATAAGGCGGCGTAACTTCTTGTACAGCCTCTCCTCTAGCGTAAACGGCGCGCAGGCCAAAACCTAACGCGATGTTATCGGTTAGCGCGTAGGCGACGCTAGGATTTACCTCGATCACTTTTAGGTCGAATTTTTTAGAGGTGGCTTTAGGTAGATTTTCGTCCCATCTCATCGACATTCCCGCAGGCACGACGACCGAGAGGCCAAAGCGCCAATCGCCAAAATGCGGCGTCACGAAGTGAAACGTAGGTACGAGCGCGTTTGCTCTTTTGGAGGTGAGTTTGTCGCCGTTATAGTGCCTATACTTCGTCTTTGACATACGCAGGTAGGTTAGCGAGCTCTCTAGGTAGTGTCCGCCGTCCAAAAATATCATATTTGCCGGGTTGTTATAGGCTGCGTCGGGACCGAAGCTCGTCGCGACGTTTGAGTTTAAAAGCGCGATGCTATCGCCGCTTTGCTCGGGGATTTTAAAGCCCGCCGCATTTAGACAGCAGCAAGCCGCTAGGCAAACGCCGATATATTTTCTCATTTATTCTCCTTTAAAGTTTCTTAAAATTTTTATCTCGTCCGCCCAGATGCTCTCGTCGATCGTCTCTAAAACTAGCGGGATATCGTCCGTGCGGGGGTCGTTTATGATGTTTTCAAATGTCTTTAAACCCAAAAAGCCCTTGCCTAGACTCTCGTGGCGGTCCTTTTTGCTGGCTAGGTCAAATTTCGTATCGTTTATATGCATACCGCACAGCATCTCGCGCCCGACTATCTCGTCAAATTCGCTCATCACGCGCTTGTAGCTGTCTCTGATGTCGTATCCTGCGGCAAATGTATGACAGGTATCTAGACACACGCCGATCCTGCTTTTGTCTATACAGCGTTTGATGATGTAGGCTAGGTGTTCAAATTTAAAGCCCAAATTTGAGCCCTGACCTGCGGTATTTTCGATGACTAGCTTTACGTTTTGGCTATTTTCGAGTAGGAAATTTACGGAATTTGCGATATTTTCGAGGCAAATTTCTGGCGAAATTTCGTTTAGATACGAGCCTGGATGAAAATTTATCATCACTAGGCCTAGCGCCTCTACGCGGTAAATTTCGTCCAAAAATGCGTTAATGGACTTTTGGCGTTGCTCTGGGTTTGGGTGGCCTAAATTTATAAGGTAGCCGTTGTGCGGCAAAACGTGCCTGGGCTCGATATGGGCGGCTTTTAAATTTTGCTTAAATTTGGAGATATTTTCTGGGGTTAGCGGCTTGGCTTCCCATTGACGCTGATTTTTGACGAACATCGCAAAGGCATTCGCGCCGATATTTGCCGCATTTAGCGGAGCGTTTTCTACGCCGCCCGCGATGCTGACGTGCGCGCCGATAAATTTCATTGAAGCTCTTTTATGATGATTTTTATGCGGTTTTTAGCGTCGAAAAAGCTGATATTTTTACCGCAAACTTCGTATTTTATTGAATATTTACTTATATCTTGTATAAAACCGCACGAATTTGTCATTACATTTATGCCGTCATATAGCGGCTTGCGCTCCAAAATTTCCGCGAAAAAGTCGTCGTATCTCTCCTCTAAAAAGAACTTTCTGTTAAATTCCTTTTTCTCAAAGCACGCGCCGTTCATACAAATTTTATCGTTTATTTTGAGATTTACCGTATTTACGCCAGAGCTATAAATTTGCAAATTTAGCTGATTTGCGTTTTTATGCAGGAAGCCGACGTCGTTGATTTTAAGTGGCGGAGTGAGGATGGTGACGGTAAATTTGTCTGATGATTTTTGGCTTTGTAGCGCTGTGCAACCGCCAAATGCAAGGCACGCGAGCGCAGCTAAAGCGAAGTTTGTAAATTTTTTCATGATTTTTTATCCTTGGTTTAAGCTATTTTTTATTATCTTTAATGTAAAATCCCATTTCCGCTAATTTGTGGCCCCTTCGTCTAGCGGTTAGGACATCGCCCTTTCACGGCGGTAACACGAGTTCGAGTCTCGTAGGGGTCACCACTTCATTTTAAATTTCACAAAAGATTTTAATTTTATCCGCTTATCGCTTAAACGCCCTTTATCTAAGAT
>CALBNA010000217.1 GCA_937896205.1 uncultured Campylobacter sp.
AATTTATACGGCGCGCTCGTCTGTTTGGCTCCAAATTTTAGACGCCAAATTTAGCCGCAAATTTGAGATGTTTGGCGAAAAATTTAGCGCAAAGCTGCGCCGACAGACGGCAAAATCAAGCGGGTAAAACGCCGTAAAACGAGGTAAAAAATAAACCAAAACGGAGCGAAAATGAGTAAAATTTTGATCGTCGAGGACGAAAATATGCTGCTTGAGATGATGTGCGCGTACTTGCAGGCCCAGGGCTACAAGATCGTGGGCGCGAAAAGCTACGATGAGGTATTAAATTTAGCCTACGAGAGCAACTTTGATCTTTGGATATTTGACGTCAAAATCATCGGCGGCAGCGGCTTTGCGCTACTTGGGGAGCTGCGAAACGCGGGCAAAAATACGCCTTGTATATTTACGACCTCGCTAAATACGCTTGATGACGTGCAAACCGGCTTTACTAGCGGCTGCGACGACTACATAAAAAAACCTTTTGAGCTAAAAGAGCTACACCTGCGCGTGCAAAATCTGCTAAAACGCACCTTCATGCACAACAAAAACGAGCTGATAAATCTGGGCGAAAATTTGGGCTTTGATATGAATCAGGGCTTGCTATTTCGTGACGGCAAGGCTGTTTCGATGCCTAAAAAACAGTCTAGATTGCTCGCGCTTTTGCTAAAAAATCAGGATAAATTTTTAAGTAGAGACGAGATCTATTCTCAAATTTGGGACTACGACGAGAGTCCTAGCGAGCTTAGTTTGCGCGTTTATATTGCGGAGCTGCGCAAAATTTTAGGCAAAGAGCGTATCGTTAGCGCATCAAAGCTAGGCTATAAATATGTTTAAGCTTTTTACGGCCGCCAGGAGACAAAGAGTAGGGCGCGGTCCTAAAATTTTATCCAAATTTACGCGAATATTTTACGGCTTTAAGCTTCAAAATTTACGTCCGCGAGGCACCATCAAATTTAACCCAAAAGGCGGCAAATGTCCTTGCTAAAACGTCTTAAAAAAGCCTTTGCAGCACTTTCAGACCGTCAAATTTTACCTATATTTTTGCTTTATTTCATCACGAGCGCCGCATTTTTGATCTTTTTTGCGCAGATGTTTTATGAGTGCGAGAAGCATTTTATACTCGATCGCGATGTATTTATCGTGCGAGATTTGCAGCATCACCTGCAAAATAAACTACAAAAAAACGGCGAGATAGACGACGATGATTTCGACGACGTCGAGGCTTTTGCCGTAAATTTAAAAACGGGTGAGGAGATCGAGGACGACTTTGAGCCGCGCGAGGGCATGCCGCAAAGGTATAAGGACGGAACGAGCTCAGTGGTGCAGTTTTATCTCAAAAATCGGCTCGGCGAGGAGGAGTACTACGTCGCCGTCAAGGTCGCAGATACGGAGTTTACGATTCTCACGCTAAAACTCAAAATAATATTTTTCTCGTTTATGATACTGCTTGCTATTTTAGTCATAGCTTATTTTATCATCCGTCTTTCGCTGCGTCCGTTTTACCGCCGCATCGACTTTTTAAACGGCTTTATCAGGGACACGACGCACGAGATAAACACGCCTCTTAGCGTCATTTTGATGAGTATCGAGATGTTTGAAACTGACCCGAAAAAATACTTAAATAACATAAAAACCGCCTCCAAAACGATCTCGACGCTATACGAGGACCTCACCCTAGTAAAGCTTAGCGGCAAAGAGGACGGCGCGGCGACGAGTTTTAGCCTGAGCGAGCTGGTGCACGAGAGGATCGGGTATTTTGGACTAAATTTGGAGCAAAAAAATATAAAACTAAGCACGCAAATCGCCGAAGTGCAGCTACGCTCATCCTATAAAAAAACGCGAAAAATCATCGACAATCTACTAAGTAACGCCATAAAATACTGCGATGAAAACGGCTCGGTAAGCGTAAATTTAACCCCTGGTGCGCTCGCGATCTCAAACAGCGGTGCAGGTATCGCGAAGGAAAATTTGCCGCGGATTTTTGATCTTTATACGCGGTTTGACGAGCGAAACGGCGGCTTTGGCATCGGGCTTCATATCGTTAAAACTTTTTGCAAGGAGCTAGGGTTTAAAATCTCGTGCAAAAGCGGCGGAGGGCTAACAGAGTTTCGCGTGGAGTTTGGCGGGAGCGCGACGAAAATTTAAGAGGGCGGCGCAAGGTCGGTTTTTGAACCGTAAATTTAAGCCTGCTTTTGCGGCGTCGAATTTAGGTAGGTTTGATTTACGGTTTTGCGAGATGAAATTTGGTTTTCGTATCGCCTAATCCGCATGATTCTTGAATTATCTTAATGCTTAATCTTTCTGCAACCGATGGCTTTAAATTTGGCGCAAAAGCAAGATAAAATTCCGGTAAAATTTGCGATAAAACTATAAAGGAAAATAAGTATGGGCAAGCGGGATGAGGCGCTAAATCTGGCGCGAGATTTCGAACGCGACGGCTTTAGTATGCCTGATTTATACGAGCGGTTTTGGCGGCTGCAAGGTGATGCGGCGGCGTATTTTACGCTAGCGGACAGCCTGCTGCGCGGGCGGCAAGAGGGCGGCACGCTACTAAAGGACGCTATGGGTTACGTAGGTGAGGAGGATTTTAAAGCTCTGATCGCTACGGCGGTTGAAATTTTGCGCGAGGAGGTGGCAGAGCGGTGCGAAACGAAGCAGAGCGAAAGCGCGGCACAGACGGGAGAGAATGCACGCTCGGCGCGGGCGGACGAAAGCGCAAGCAAAAATGCGCGGCAACGCGGCAGAGATGAAAAAAGCGCGCGCTGGAAAAACGCCGAAGAGGTCATCGCTGCGGCAAGTCTCGAGTTCGCGCCGTTTTTGCACTTGTATCTTGGCGAGCTTTTTAAATTGCAGCCGAATGAGAGCGCGTATTACGCGGAGTATCCGTGGCGCGGGCTTAGTTACGAGAGCTCGCAAATCTGGCGCGAGAAGCTTGCGGATCCGCAGACGAGCAAAGATGACAAACAGAAAATTTTTAGCTGCCTGCTGCAAACCCGCGATCCGCGAAACGTGAAATTTGCCTGCGAGTTCGCGCTTGCAGAGGACTTCTTCGACCGTCCGTGCGACCTGCTTGAATATATCGGCTATTGGCTGGAGGCTGTCGGATTTACCTTTGAGCGGGTTAAATTTGACGCAGACGGCGTAGTACAAACGGCAGCGGATGAAATTTTAAAAATGGATGCGCTCAAACACGGCGACGCCAAGCAAGCTCAAACGGATGAGCACGACATATCGCGAGCTAACGTAAATTTAAATGAAGCATGCGATGCCGCAAGCGTCGTTAAATTTAACGCAGGCGAATCCGACTCCGATAAATCACAAAAAACCCCGAACGATGAAATTTGCTTTGGCGGCGAGAAATTTAGCCTCAAAAGATACTGCGGACAGCGCGTGTATCACATAATCTTTCCGCGCGGCTACGGCGCACCATATGCAACGCATCTGGAGAAGCGCCATCCGACCTGGCGGTTTGAGGGCGGCAAGGCAGGATATAAGCTCGGCGGGGTCTTGGACGAGGTGGACGGCGATGTGCAAAATCCGCTATTTCATCTCATCACGCTTGATCCGCTGCCCCGCGACTTGCCCGTGCGATCGCTGCCTAGCCTAACCCTAGCCGCTCACGTTAGAGAGGTAAACGAAGGCGAGGTAGTATTTTACAAGCACGATGCGCAGGTTATGCCACGACGTATCGGCAAAAGGACACAGGTAGAATACGCCTTTGACGAACCGATAAAGGAGTGCGAAGTAGCACTTGCGCCCACGCCGGCGCGCTGGGCGGCTCAGGACTGGGGGATGTCAAACAGCAGGCAAAATCTATCTCGCGTAGGCGGCGAGCCGTCGTGGATACAGGGCGCCTTGGTGCCGACGTGCCCGATATGCGGCGAAAAGATGGAGTTTTTGATGCAGCTAGATAGCGGGCTTCCTAGCGGCGAGGACGGGGAACTACTTCTTGGCAGCGGCGGGATTTTATACGTGTTTTGGTGTGAGCGGACGCGGGTAAGTGCGTTTTTTATGCAGTGCACGTGAGTAATTTTGCTTTTTATAAATTAACCAATAAATTTGAGCGCATTTGCGTATAACCAAAAATCAGCTAAATATGTTGCTGCAAATCCAATCATTTCGTGTTTGTGCAAGATGATATTTTAGGCAAAGCCAAACCAGTTAAATTTTACTGATTTTTATGAGAAATCGGATATATAAATTAGAAATTAATAGCAAAAGAGATAAAAATAGCTGGCAAGGGCTAGCAAATTTCCAGCCATTACTTACTGGCATGGCTAAATTTGCCTTGCCGATCTAATTGCTATTAAATCAAACGTATTCTTTCGTTCGCTTTAAATCGGTGATTAGCAAAGGATTATCCTTGCGCATCATGTTTATCAGTCTCTCTGCGCGCTGTGTAGTCGGGTCTTTGCGTAGCCAGTCTAGCCCGCGCTGCGTAATACCGACCATCTGGAGGAACTCGACTCTACCGTTTGGCGTATCTGTGCCGCCTAGTACTGGATCTGGCGCGAAGGCGACGCCTACTAGTTTAGTATCGGTATTAAGGCGCAGAGGAGAATTGGTCGGTATAAAATGATAAGCCTCGAACCATTTTTTGCTGTTATAGACGTATTTGGCGAAATTTTGCATAAGAGATATCGCCCAAAAAGGCTCATGCGGGACTACTGAGCCATCACCGGACTTTGAGTCAGGATCGTCCGCAAACGGCACGATGCGCATACTAAACTCAAATCCCCAGCCGCTAAATTCATCCTGAGAGCTTTGGGGATCGTAGTAAAGCTCGCTCATGCCAAAGCTCACGAGGTGGCGGTGCGGCACGCCCTCGACGGAGTCAAATATACTACGCCGTCTAAGTAATCCTCGCCGCCCAGACTCGCATGCAGCCGAGATGCATAGTGACGCTCGTTTGCGGGATCGTAGATCTTTTCTAGTGCGTGTGCTATCGCGTCCCAGCCAGGCGCATCGTCCTCGCTAAATTTAGCCTCGTACTCTTGTACAGTCATTTTTATGCCTTTTAGTAGATTGCGTTAAGCGGGGTTATTATATATAAAATTTGCAAATTTAAGGGAATGTTATAAATTTAAAAAGCCGAAATTTACGCCCAAAATTTAGGCGTAAATTTCATTCACGATAGTATCTACGAAATCGTGAGGGTCAAATTTAACTAAATCGTTCATCGTCTCGCCGGTGCCGATGTAGAGTATCGGCAGCTCTAGCTCGCGCGCAACCCCAAAAAGCGCTCCGCCTTTTGGGGTGCCGTCAAGCTTGGTGATGATGACGCCGTCAAGGCTCACGATGTCGTTAAAGGCCTTTGCTTGAGCGAGGCCTGCGTTACCCTGAGTGCCGTCAAGGATGAGGATCTTGCGGTGCGGCGCGCCTGCGTAGGCTCTATCTGCGATGCGGACGATCTTGCTTAACTCATTGGCTAAATTTGTTTGATTTTGCAGGCGGCCGGCTGTGTCTAGGATGACGTTGTCGAGATTTTTGGCGACGGCCGAGCTGATCGTATCAAAAGCGACCGCGGACGGATCATGTCCCTGCTGTGTAGCGACGATGGGCACGTCCGTCCTGATCGCCCACTGACGTAGCTGCTCGATGGCACCGGCTCTAAACGTATCGCAAGCGCCTAAAATAACACTTTTGCCTTCATTTTTATATAAATTCGCAAGCTTTGCGATCGTGGTTGTTTTGCCGGCTCCGTTTACGCCCAAAATCAGCTCCACAAAAGGCTTTCCGCTTTTTGCCTCGCGCTCGTTTTCATATATGAAATAGGTATTTAAAAGTCGCTTTAGGTCGTCTTTTTTTACTTCGTTTTGCGGCGGTAGGTAGTAGAGGACCTCCTCGACGATCTCGTAGGCGA
>CALBNA010000218.1 GCA_937896205.1 uncultured Campylobacter sp.
GGATAAAATATAGCTACGTCGTCTTTAAAATCTAATCTCATAAGATAAAAAGAATTTCCTAAAAAAATGATATTTTTTACGTAAATCGAGCCGGTAATTTTTTAAAATTTAACCGTGTTTAAATTTTGTTATTTTAGCTTTTTTATCCATAAATTCAGTTTAAAAACTAACGCGTTTGTAAAAGCGGCTTTAAGCTTTTATTTTGTTTATTTTGGATAAAATCAGCAAAAATTTTTATTTTTAAGGAAACAAATATGTCAAGAGTATGCGCAATAACAGGTAAAGGTCCGATGGTAGGCAACAACGTCAGCCACGCCAAAAACAGAACAAAAAGAAGGTTTTTACCAAACCTAAGAACCATCCGCGTTACGCTAGAGGACGGCACTACGAGAAAGATCAAAGTAGCTGCTTCTACGCTAAGAACAATGAGAAAACAGTCACGCTAAAATTACCGCAAATTTGAGGAGTTGTCTTTGTTTAAAAAGATTTTAAAATTCCTCAACTGGTCAAGTTCTGCCAAACCTCAAATTAGTCTTAATACCGAACTTTACGAACAACTTCGCCCGTTTCGCTTACCGCTCATCTTAGTCGTTTTGATGATGATGGTCGGGGCTATGGGCTATGTCACGATCGATAATTTTAGCCTGATAGACGCGATTTATCAGGCTGGTATGACTTTTACGACCGTCGGTTTTACCGAGGTCGCTCCTATTTCTCCGGCCGGCCGGATTTTTACTATCACTTTTATTTTGCTAGGCTTTGCCGTTTTTACGTTTTCTACGGGTTTGATGCTCGAAGTTTTAAAAAAAGGCGCGCTCGTAGCGATCATAAAGGAAAGACAAATGCTATACAAGATCGCAAGACTAAAAAACCACTTTGTCATCTGCTATCACAACCAATACACAATGGAATTAAGCCGCGAATTTAGGGAAAATCATATTCCTTTCATCGTTATCGATCCGCGCGAGGATCTGCCGGAAATCGCGGAAAAATACAAGTATCCATACTATATCGTCTCTCAGCCGCACACGCAAACTGCGCTTTTAAAGACGCATTTTTCAAGCGCAAAAGGCATGATCACGCTAAGTTCAAACATCGCAGATAACATCGCCCTTATCGCCACCGTGAGGCTATATGAAAAAGAGATCGGGCGCAAAAAGCCTTATTTTATAATGACAAACTCCGACAACCAAGACGATACCGAGCGCCTAAAAAAGCTCGGCGCAAACAGCGTCGTGAGCCCATCAAAGCTCGTAGCTCAGCGCCTTAGTGCGATGAGCGTACGTCCGGATATGGAAAATTTGCTCGAGCAGTTTTTGTATAAGCAAGACTCGCCGATCGATATCGAGGAAATTTCGGTGCCTGATTATTCGTGGGTGCGCTTTAAACGCCTAAAAGAAACTAACTTGCGAAACATAACAAACGCCGACGTCGTTGGCATCAAAGACGTAAATAACAAATTTATTCCGATGCCAAAGGGCGATACGCTAATCGGCACTGGTACGAAGCTACTAGTCATCGGCACTGGCGAGTCGATACGCCTAACTAAGCGCGTTATAAAAAGCAGGCATAAGCCAGAAGAGCTAAAATACGTTTAAATTTGAGACGATTTATGCGTATTTTAATTTTGCCTTTGCCTAGACAGCCGTAAATTTAATGCTAAAATCAGGGATTGATTTGATCTCTTACCAAAATTTAAATTTTACAAAAGCATCTTTTGGATTTAAATAGCGTAAAAAATTAAGCTATTTAGAGACGAAACTAAGCTACCGTAAATTTTAGGGAATGCTCCGAATTTGACGCTTTTTAACCCTCTCTTAAAATAACATTCGCTAAAATTAAATCAAACTTTAATTAAAGGAGCAAAGATGTTTCATGAGGATAGAGAGCTTATAACTAAGCTAAAAGGTACAAACGCGCACTTTACATCGCTTTTTGATAAGCACAACGAGCTAGACGAAAAGATCGCCGAGATGCAAAAAGGCAATGTTTACAACGATGCCGAAGTGGATGCTCTAAAACGCGAAAAACTTAGACTAAAAGACGAAATCTACGCCTTTTTAGCTGAGTATAAAAAAGAAAATAATCTTTAATGTAATAGCGGCGG
>CALBNA010000219.1 GCA_937896205.1 uncultured Campylobacter sp.
CGGTTGCGGCTTCGGTCGTGTTTTTGATCATCTACATACACACTTTTACGGCGATCTACTACGGCTCTTATAAAAAAGGTCGTGAGATGATTTGGGTGAGCGGTATGTTGCTCTTCATCCTGTTTTCAGCCGAGGCTTTTAGCGGATATATGCTGCCTTGGGGTCAGATGAGCTACTGGGCGGCGATGGTTATTACGAATTTATTCGGCGGCATCCCGGTTATCGGGGACGCGGTAGTCGAGTGGATCAGAGGCGACTATGCCGTCAGCGATCCGACTTTGACGAGATTTTTCATGCTTCACGTATGCTTGCTACCGATCGTGCTTATAGCAGTCGTCGCGATACACTTTTATACGCTCCGCGTTCCGCACGTAAATAACGAAACGGGCGAGGAGATAGACTTTGAAGTAGAAGCCGAAAAATACCTAAGCGGCGATACGAAAAACGCGAAAGTAATTCCGTTTTGGCCGGGATTTTTGGCAAAAGACTTTATGTACATCGGCTTTTTTATGATTTTCTTTTTCTATTTAGTCTGTTTCCATTTCAACTTCGCGATGGATCCGATAAATTTCGAGCCGGGCAACCCACTAAAAACGCCTCCGCACATCTATCCCGAGTGGTACTTCTTGTGGCAGTACGAGATTTTACGCGGATTTTTCTTCGATATTTTCGGCTTTAAAGCTTACAACATCGGCCTTATCGCGTTTGCGATCGCAGGCGTAGCTCTATTTTTCATGCCGCTTTACGACAGAAGCGACGTCGTGGCTCCGGCTCACGAGAGAAAAGGCTTTTTCGTATGGTTCTGGTTGCTAGTGGTCGATATGATCGTGCTTACGATCTTCGGTAAGCTACCTGCCGACGGCGTGACGCTTGGTATTTCAAACTCATGGATAGGATTTTACTCGACCATTACGTTTTTCGTTCTGCTTTTTGTCGTTTTACCTATCATAACGACTCTTGAGAAAAAAGGAGCGGTAAAATGAGAGAGTTAAAAATTTTCATAATCGTAGTTATTTTAACCGGCGTAACATACTGGGGTATCGAGCCTTACGCGCATAACGTCATGCATCCGCACGTCGGTGCGGCCGATTACGACTTTGGCGCCGAGGATATAAATCAAGCCAAATCCGTAGTAGAAGCTAGACAAAAAGCCCTTGATGCGACAAAAGCTCTGAATGACGAGAAAAAAGTCGCCGGAGCACAAAAAGATCTCGAAGAGGCACAAAAAACTCTCGAAGACTACACTGCGTTTTGGAACGATATAAAGGCTATAAATTTAGCCAAAGGCGACGCGACTAAAGGCGCAGAAACCTTTGCAAATGCTGGCTGCGCAGGCTGTCACGGAGTCGAGGCTGCGGGTATGCCGACAGCTATGAGCGCTGCTGAACTTAGCGAAGCGTACGGCGTAGTACCGCCCGATCTTAGCACCGCAGGAGCGATATACGACGAGCATTTCTTGGCAGCTCTCATAAAAGACCCGACCAAAGCGCTAAAGCTAACGCATAAATTTAACGACGAAAAGCCTTATCCTATGCCGGCCTTTTTCGGAGCAGGCGGAGAAGATCCAAATGCCGAGATCGCTGATATAGTCGCGTATCTAAAATCTATCGCGCCAAAAACGCTTAGCGACGCCGAGGTGTTCCGCGACGCGTGCCAAAGATGCCACGATATGAAATACGAAAACGTCTTTACGCTCACAAACCGCGCGAAACTAGCCGAGTACATGGGCTCAAATCCGCCTGATTTATCCATGATGATCCGCTCAAAAGGCGATGATTATCTGCATAAATTTATAAATGACACGCAAAAAATGCTACCGGGCACCTCGATGCCTCGCGTAGGTCTAAATAAAGCCAGCGAGGACAAAGTCGTAGCCTACATGGCAAAAGCGGGCGACGCTAAAAAGGCCGAGCGCGAAAGCCTAGGCATAAACGTGATGATCTACTTCTTGATTTTCGGTATATTTGGATGGCTTTGGAAACGCAAAGTCTGGTCTGACCTACACTAAAATTTGAGCCCGACTCCGGGCTCAAATTTCTCTTTAAATTTACTCCTTAATTTCTAAAATTTATCCGCCTATTTAGAAACCGTCGTAAAATTTATTCAGCACTCGCGATACCTTGTCTAGGCTCAAATTTGACCGCAAACAAATACCAACTTTACGTGCCTATAGTTTAAATTTGGATACGTTTTGAGCGCAATAGAAACTATAAATATACATTTTACAGCATTTTTAAGAGCGTGTTACTAATCCTACTTTTTACGCCATGGACGAAGCAATACGGCAAGATCATTTGGATTTTCTTAGCGGCGGTGAGCTAAGTAACGTGATTTATAGATGCATTTTTAAGTTAGAGCTCAGCTTGTTTTAGTTTTTTCATAATTTTTCTTGATTTAGGTTGTCTTTAAATTTATTTCCCGATGTTAAAATCGGCTATCAATTTTGATTTGCAAATTTCAAAAAAAGGGTAAATATGAACAGTCTCAAATTTACAGTCAAGCTTTTCGCGACCATCGCGGTGCTTTGCCTCGGACTAAATTTAAGCGCTGGCGAACTGGACGGCAGATGGAGCATCGTCTCGGCAAACATAGACGGGCAGGAGGTGCAAACGGCAGGGCAGAAGTGCTTTGAGGATTCGTTTTTCGAGGTTAGCGGCCGCGAGGCAAAGCTAGGCCTTAGCTCCGCAGACAAGGACGGCGCGTGCAAAAGCGGCGCGGCAAGCTACGCCTTTAAAAGCATGGGTGCGGACAAATACACGCTGGGCCCTATCGGCGAGTTTTGGCTAGAAGAAGGCGCGCTAAAGGTAAAACAGTCCTTAGACGGTGGCAAATTTATCGTTTTTTCATTCAAAAAAGACGCGGCCGCAAACAAGGCCGTGGCGACGGCAACCGGCTCAAATTTGAGCACAGACGAGCTAGAGGGCAGATGGGAGATCGACTCGGTCGCAGCACAAGGGCAGACGTTTAAAACGGCGGGCCAAAAGTGCTTTGAGGATTCGTTTTTCCAAATCGCAGGCGGCAAAGCCATAGTCAGTATCGTAGCGGCAAATCCGGACGGCACGTGCAAAACAGGCGCAGGAGAAAGCGGCTACAAAAGCCTTGGCGCAGGCAGATACGCGCTAGATAACGATGCGGGCGAATTTAGGCTGAAAAACGGCTCGCTCGAATACGAACAAAGCGCGGGCGGCGTCTTGTTTACCTTTAAAAAAAGCCGCGCGGCGCAGGCTAGCTCAAATCAGGCGCAAGCCAAATCAAGCTCAAATTTAGAGCCCGAAAAAGACCCTAGCGTCAAGCATAGCGACGCGGGAGCGAGCAAAAAAGGCACGGGCGTGTTTGCAGGCAAGTGGTTCTTCATAAACACCAATACCGACATATCCTTTTATCTGCGCGACGACGGCACTTACGCGAGCCGTTTAGAAAAGCCCGACTGGCGCACGCGCATCGACGGCACGTATAAAAAAGACGGCAAAAAAATCGTACGAACCGCCAACGACGGCGAGCAAAGCACATATAGCTGCGAGAATGCGGACTGCACGTTTTTGTGGAGCGACGGCGGATACCATCTCTTTAACGCTCAAATCTTAAATGAAGTGCCAAAGGGCAGCTACTCATTCACCGCCGTTGGCTCCATGTCCGTCTATAACGCCTCGGGCGGCACAGATATCGTGGGCGGCGGCGTGAGCGGGTACTATGACTTCGACGGCAAAGGCCGCTTCAAGGACGGCAGTTGGGCCTACTCCTCCGCCGCCATGAGCACTGTGGGCGGCGGCGGAACAAGATCTAGCAGTAGCGCGGGCTCATATACGCTGGATAGCGGTGAACTCACGCTCAGATACGACGACGGACGGACGCAGCGACATAGCTTTTTTTATATCCCGCCTACTAGCGAAGGCAAGGCAGGCGGAGCGGTCGTCGACGGCGTGATACATTTTTTGGACGAATAGCAACCCATCGGCGTAAAACCGGGGCAAATTTGAGAACAAAAAGCCGAAGGCAAAA
>CALBNA010000220.1 GCA_937896205.1 uncultured Campylobacter sp.
TAAGAGACAGGTTTATGAATACGGAGGCGTTTTTTTGCTCAAAGACTTTAAATTTTTTCGCCCCGTAGCCCGAAGCGATAATGATAAAAATGGATAATAATTGCGTAAACATTTGCGTAATCCGAGTTATAAATTTCAAAAATGCGATTATACGGCGGCTCGCATTAAAGAAAAATAAAATTTAATTGAGTTACTTAACATCGCCTTAACTCATTTTTGTATATAATCTCGCGTTAAATTTTAAAAAGCGAGAAATAATGAAAAAACTTATCAAATTTATCGCGGTTTTCGCCGTGTTAGCGGGGGTGGGTTACTACTTTTACGATAAAAATTTTAACGTCCCGCAAGTCGATCAGTTTATAACCTCAAAAGCCGTTCGCGGCGAGCTAGTAAAAAGTATCGAAAGCAACGGCGAGATCTATGCTACCGAGCTAATCGACGTAGGCGCGCAGGTAGGCGGCCAGATCAAAAAGCTCTACGTAAAGCTCGGCGACGTCGTAAAAGCCGGCGATATGATAGCCGAAATCGACTCGGCGACTCAGCAAAACAACGTAGATACCAAAAAAGCCCAACTTGGGATTTACGAAGCGAAGTTAAATTCGGCCAAAGTCGCGCTTGAGATTTCAAAGACCAAATTTAAGCGCGAACAAGAGCTTTTTGCTAAAAACGCAACCTCAAAAGAGGAGTTTGAAAACGCCAAAAATACCCTAGCCGCAAACGAAGCCTCGCTAAAAGAGATCGAAGCGCAAATCGTGCAGGCTAAAATCTCTCTAAACACCGCTCAGATCGATCTCGGCTACACTAAAATCACCGCTCCAAAAGGCGGCGTCGTGGTATCCGTGCAGGTCGAGGAGGGTCAAACCGTAAACTCAAACCAAACCACGCCCACCATCGTAAACATCGCAGACCTAAGCAAAGTGCAGCTAAAAATGGAGATCGCCGAGGGCGACATAACTAAAATCAAAGTCGGCTCAAAAGTCGAGTACTCGATCCTATCTGAGCCAAACCGCAAATTTCACGCTCAAATTAGCTCGATCGACCCGGGCCTCACCACGCTAAGCAACGGCAAATACTCCACCACTACAAGCTCCGGCTCGACCACCTCAAGCTCGAGTAGTTCGGCGATCTACTACTACGCCAAAGCTATCGTAGATAACCCAGACGGCACGCTAAGGATCGGTATGACTACGCAAAATACCATCATCCTAGATAGCGCTAAAGACGCCGTCATCGTGCCCTCGATCGCTATCAAAAAAGAGGACGGCAAAAGCGTAGTTTACGTACTAAAAAAAGGTAAAGACGGGCTAGATACGGCCGAGCGAAGAGAGGTGCAAACGGGGCTCACCGATAGTCTAAAAACTCAAATTTTAAGCGGAGTAGAAGAGGGCGAGGAGGTCGTGACGAAGCGAAACTCGGCGGCTGAAATCAATGCGATGCTCGAAAAAGAAAAAAGAAGAATGAAGTTCTAAGGCGACGTCTTGAAAAATTTGATAGAACTTAAAAATTTAAGCAAGAAATTTAAGCTCGGCGATAATGTCTTTGATGCGCTAAAAGATGTAAATTTGAGCATAAAAAAGGGCGAGTTTATCGCCATCATCGGACAAAGCGGATCTGGTAAATCCACGCTTATGAACATCCTTGGCTGTCTGGATAATCCAAGCGGTGGGCAGTATCTGCTAGAAGAGCGCGACATATCTAAATTTGAAGGCGACGAGCTAGCGCGTTTGCGCAGAGAGAAATTTGGCTTTATCTTTCAGCGCTATAACCTGCTATCTACGCTTACTACTCTGCAAAACGTCGCGCTACCTAGCGTATATGCGGGCATTTCTAAAAAAGAGCGCGAGAAAAAGGCCGGGGAACTTTTAGAGGGGCTTGGTCTTGGCGACAAGCTGCAAAATTTACCCAATAAACTTAGCGGCGGACAGCAGCAGCGAGTCTCGATCGCTAGGGCACTCATAAACGGCGGCGAGATCATCCTAGCAGACGAGCCAACGGGTGCTCTAGATAGCAAGAGCGGCCTCATGGTGATGGAAATTTTAACGAATTTACATAAGCAAGGCCACACCATCATCATCGTCACGCACGACCCAAATATCGCCGCATACGCAAACCGCGTCATCGAGATAAAAGACGGTAAAATTTTAAGCGATACGGTAAAAAGCGAGGAAATTTTCGCCTCCGAAAAACCTAGCCCAAAGCGCAAAAATATCATTAGCTTTTATAAAGATCAGTTTATCGAGAGCTTTAAAATGTCGATAAACGCGATACTCAGCCACAAACTTCGCTCGGCGCTAACGATGCTTGGCATCATCATCGGCATCACATCGGTTATCTGCGTAGTAGCACTTGGGCAGGGCTCGCAGGAGCAGATCCTCTCCGATATCCGCGGTATCGGCACTAACACGATCGATATCCTAAACGGCAAGGGTTTTGGCGATATGCGCTCGGAGCGAGTGAGAAACCTGACCGTTAGCGACGCAACGATGCTATCTAAGCAAGACTACCTAGATAGCGTCACGCCAAACGCCTCGGCTAGCGGTACGCTCACCTACGGCAATAAATCAGCCTCGGCTACGATTAAAGGCGGTAGCGAGGAGAGCCTAAACGTGATGGGCTACAAGGTCGAGGCCGGACGGGTGTTTACGGCCCAAGAGGTCGCAGAGTCGGCGTCCGTGATCGTGATAGATCGGCCCACTCGGGAGCAGTTTTTTAAAAACGAGGATCCGCTGGGTAAAACGGTGCTTTTTAATAAGCGCCCGTTTAGGATCATCGGCGTAGTGGCCAAAAACGACAATATGTTTGCCGACTCTAGTACTCTGCGCACGTTTTCTACATATACCGCAGTCATAAACAAACTAACCGGCGATAGGCACCTCTCGTCCATCACGGTTAAGGTCAAAGATAGCGTAAACGCACAGATAGCAGAGCAGAGTTTAACGGAAATTTTAACCGCAAAGCACGGCAAAAAGGACTTTTTCACTAGAAACTCCGACACAATCAAAAAAACGATCGAGGAGACTACGAGGACTATGACGCTACTGATCTCTTGTATCGCCTTCATCTCGCTGCTAGTGGGCGGTATCGGCGTGATGAACATCATGCTAGTTTCCGTAACCGAGCGCACCAAAGAGATCGGCATCAGGATGGCGATCGGTGCGCGTCAGGGAAATATCCTCGAGCAGTTTTTGATCGAGGCGGTGCTGCTGTGCCTGATCGGCGGACTGATCGGCGTTGGGTCGGCGTTTGGTATCGGCTATCTAACGGAAAATTTCGCGCCCGATATAAAGATGATATTTTCGCAGACCTCTATCGTCGTCGCGCTCGTCGTTTCTAGCGCGATAGGCGTGATATTCGGCTACATGCCCGCTCGCAGCGCCTCGAAGCTAAATCCGATCGACGCTCTTTCAAGGGAATAAAATGAAAAAAATCTCCATAATCCTAGCCGCCTTTTTGCTCGGCGGCTGCGCGGTAACACAGATAAACGAAAACTATGAGCAAATTTTGCTAAAAGAGGGTGCAAGCGCCGATATAAAAATAAACCGCGAGTGGTGGACGGGCTACGGCGAAGCGCGCCTAAACGAGCTAATCAGCCTCGCGATAAAAAATAATATAGATCTGGCAAAATCAGCTATCGCAGTAAATAAAGCCTTAGCTCAGGCAGGCGTCTTGCAAGCTGATCTCGTGCCTAGCTTTAACGCAAATTTGGGCGCGGAAACTGGTAAAAATATAAAAACTGGCGGCAGCTGGAGCGAGAGCTATAAAAGCGGCATCTCGCTAAGCTACGAGATCGATCTGTGGCGCAAGCTCGCAAACTCCGCAGATGCCGCCATGTGGGAGGCTAACGCGACCAAATACGACCTAGAGGCCGCCAGACTCGCGCTTATTAACTCTGTCGCGGACGCGTATTTTGAAGCGAAGTATCAAAAAGAGAGCATAAATCTATATGAAAAAACGCTAAAAAATTACGAAGAGTTAGAAGCCATCATAAAGGCTAAATT